>CALFYN010000924.1 GCA_937952345.1 uncultured Acidobacteriota bacterium | reverse complement strand
CGGGCCATTCGCCACGGCCGGCCACTTCGCGGCCATCGGATTGTAATTCTTGCTATTCACCAGCCGCTCCACTTCCGCTTCATGCTTCTTCGCCTTTGCTTCGAAGAATGCCGCCCGCTCACCATACTGCGAGGCCACCTTCTTATGCTCCGCCGGCGTCGACGCCGCCTTCGCCGATTGCTCCAGTTTCTTCACATCCACCGGCTCAGCGCTCACCATCATTGCCGCAAATACAGCCACCGCCACGGTCCACAGGGTCTTTTTCATGTTCAGCCTCCTTGCTTGAGATGTCCTCTACATCTCCATTACAACCCTCAGACCCCACTCCCCAACATCCGTAAAATTACGGAATCTCATCCCATCACCAGTGCAATCGAAGCCACACTCGTGATTGCCATGCACACCCAAACACTCGAAAACGGCTTTCTTTGCACACCCGCCGCCATTGGGCACGCATTTGCCTGCAAGGCAGAATGATCAAATGCATTCTCATTCTTGGGAGCGTCGCCACCATGCAGGCCCAATGGCTTTCCTACGGCGCCAAACTCGGCGCCCCCATCAACGATACGGCCCAACAAAGCCCATTCGCCATCAATTCACAGAGCCCGTGGTCCGGTGGTCCCTTCTTCGAACTCCATCTGCCACGGCGGCTTTCGGTCGAATTCAGCACGCTGCTCCGCGCCAACCGCCAGCACGAGAGCCGTCCCCTGCAACTCGGCGAAGCGCAGAATTCGTACTTGATTTCCTCCACCGATAAAGTGAAAACCTGGGATTTTCCACTGCTGCTCAAATATCGATTCACAAATGGCGCATTCCGCCCATTCGCCGGCGCCGGCGCAGCCTGGTCCCACCGCCGCAGCCAATTCCAGGCCTTCTTCTCCTGCCTGGGTCCACAAGGATCCTGCAATCCGCCCGAATTTCCAAACGCCATCATCGGAGGAACAAGAAAATCCACACTCACACGCTTCGGCCCCGCCGCCAGCGCAGGCTTCGACATCGCCACCAGGCACATCACCATCTCTCCGGAAGTCCGCTGGAACCGCTCGTTCTCCGGCGGCGCAACGCGAAATCAATTCACTGTGATGGTCGGTTTTTCCTTCGGACGATAACGCCCCTACCTACAGCAGCAGATCCTTCTGCACCACCCCATGCACATCGGTCAAACGGAAATCCCGTCCCCCATACCGGTACGTCAACTTCGTATGATCCAGCCCCATCAAATGCAGAATCGTCGCATGCAAATCGTGCAAATGCACCTTATTCGCCACCGCCGATCCACTCACCCCATCCGTGGCGCCATACCGCATGCCGCCCTTCACGCCGCCGCCCGCCATCCAGTATGAGAACCCGCGATTATTATGATTCCGCCCGTCGCCGTTCTGACCGTTGGTGGTGCGCCCGAACTCGCCGCCCCACACCAGCAGCGTATCCTTCAACATATCCCGCTGCTTCAAATCCGCAATCAGCGCCGCCACCGGCTTATCAATCTCCGTCGTCAATTGCGTAATCCGCTGCTTCAAATTGTTGTGGTGGTCCCAATTCCCATGCGAAATCTCGATGAACCGTACGCCCGCTTCCGCCATCCGCCGAGCCAGCAGGCACTGCGTCCCGAATCCGCGCGTGGCCGCGTTGTCCAGCCCGTACATCGCCTTCGTCGCCGCCGATTCCCCCTTCACATCAATCACCCCAGGCACCGCCGATTGCATCCGGAACGCCAGTTCATAAGACTCAATCACACCCTCAATTTCCGGATCCACCGTCGCCTTTCCCAAATAATCCTGATTCAGCGATTGAATCAAATCAATCTGCTTCCGCTGCGTATCCCCCGAAAGTTCCGGATTGCTGATGTTCGGCAGCTTCCCCGTCCGCGTCTGATACGGAGTCCCCTGATACGCCGCCGGCAGAAACGCCGACCCGTAATTCTGCGCTCCGCCCAGCGCCGCCGGATTGATCGTGATGAACCCCGGCAGATCCTGATTCTCCGTCCCCAATCCGTACACCATCCACGCCCCGATCGACGGGCGCACGAACGTGAAGCTCCCCGTGTGCATCTGAATGGTGGCCTGCGGATGCGCCGGCGAATCCGCCGTCATACTGTTGATGATGCACAAATCGTCCGCCTGCTTTGCCAGGTGCGGGAACAACTCAGAGATGTGAATCCCGCTCTGCCCGCACTGCTGAAAATTCGCCACCGGCCCGATCAGCCCGCTATTCTTCTCCGCCGCCGCCGCCAGTTCCGGATTGTGGTCAAACGTTTCGTACTGGCTCGGCGCGCCCTGCATGAACAGGTAGATCACGCGCTTCGCCTTCGGCGCGAAGTGCGGCGCTTTCGGAGACAGCGGACTTTTATACGCGGTAGCCGCCTGCGCGGCCAATCCGGCGAACGCCGTGTACCCAAACCCGGCGCTCAGGCTCTTTAATATGTTGCGGCGATTGACGCTCATCGTAAGATCTCCCAGGGATCGAATTTCTAACTACGGTAACGGAACTCCGCGCTCGCAAACAGCGCCTGATACAAACGCGCCCACGCGGTCTTCTCATCGTTATCGCCCGATTGCGTCGAGCGCATCGTATCCAAAAACGACAGCGACCGTTCTATCTCCGCCTGTGTCGCATCGCGATTCAGCACCTCGCGATACACCCGGTTCACTTTGTCCTTGCCCGCCATTCCAGCCGAAGCCACCAGCTTCTCCGCGGCGTTCTTCGATTGGTCCAGCACCCACGTCGAGTTCACCATGAACAGCGCCTGCGTCGGCACCGTCGTCACTTCCCGCCGCCCCTTCACTTCGCTCGGCTCCGGAAAATCGAACGTCTCATACATCGCCGGCAGGAAATTACGAATCACCGGCACATACACGCTGCGATGATTCATCTTCACCGCATAATCTTCCGGGTACGTTCCCGCCCCGCGTCCCAAATCAAACCCGCGCCGGAAGCCCAGCACCGGCGACGCATCGGGCCGCTCCAAATCCATCTTCCCCGCCACCTGAATCACCGAATCGCGAATGGCTTCCACTTCCAGCCGGATGCGATTCTGCCGCCAGAACAGATTGTTGTCCGGGTCGATCTTCGCATTCTTCGCGCTGTGCGACGTGGCCATGCGATAGGCCCGCGTCATCACAATCTCCCGCACAATCTTCTTCGTCGACCAGCCCTGCTCCTTGAACCGCACCGCCAGATGATCCAGCAACTCGCGATGCGTCGGCTGCTCGCCCATCTTCCCGAAATTGTCCACCGTCGGAACAATGCCGCGTCCAAACAAGTGGCTCCACACGCGATTCACATACACGCGCGCCGTCAGCGGATTATCCGGCCGCGCCAGCCACTTCGCCAGTTGCAGCCGTCCGCTCTCCTTCGCCCCGATCTCGAATCCCGTCTGCCCCGGCGTGCTCGCCACCTGCACAAACCCGCGCGGCACCACCTTGCCCAGCTTCTTCACATCCCCCGCAATATGGATCTCCACGTTCGTCGGCGATCCTTCCTTCACCGCCATCGCCAGATCCTTCGGCAGCGGGAACTTGTCCAGTTCCCGCAGCAACTGCGTCACCTGTTGCCGGATCTGCTGCTGCGTCCGCACCGGCACGGCCTGCTTCTTCTTGCGAGCCACCGCCGCCTGAACAAACGCCCCGCGCCGCGTATTCTCAATTCGCTTTACCAGCTTGTTGTACTCTTCCAGTTGCGCTGCATCCGTGATCCAAGCCTTCTTGTGCTCTTCCTCGCTCATGTTGAGCTTCGCCAGCAGGTTCACATTGAAGTAGCTCACGTTGTCGCGCGGCCGGCGCTGCAATCCGCTCAGCATCTCCGTGCTGCGGAAAATCCCCGCCATCGCGTAATAGTCCGCCGTGGGAATCGGATCGAACTTGTGATCGTGGCATCGTGCGCAACCCACCGTCAGGCCCATGAACGCCTTCGATACCGTGTGGATCTGCTCATCCACCACATCCATCGTGAATTGCGCCTGATTGATCTCGATCAGGTCATGCGACCCCATCGACAGGAACCCCGTCGCCACCAGTTGCTCGTTCTTCTGCGCATCCGACGAAGCCGGCAACAAATCACCCGCGATTTGTTCCATCACGAATTGATCGAACCGCTTGTCCTTATTAAAGGAGTCGATCACGTAATCGCGGTACCGCCACGCAAACGGCATCACGTAATTGCGTCCGCGCCCGACCGACTCGGCATAGCGAGCTACATCCAGCCAGTGCCGTCCCCACCGCTCGCCGAAGCGCTCGGAAGCGAGCAGCCGGTCCACCACCTTCGCATACGCCGTCGCGCTCTTATCCTTCAGGAACGCATCCACTTCATCGGCGGTCGGCGGCAGCCCCGTCAAATCCAGCGTCACACGGCGGATCAACGTCGCCTTATCCGCATCGCCCACCGGCGTCGCGCCCTTCTTCTCCATCGATGCCAGCAGCAGCCGGTCAATCACCTGCGAGGACCATTTCCCGTTGCGCACCTTCGGCGAAGTCGCCTTCACCGGTTGCTGAAAAGCCCAATATTTACGGCCCTTTTCGATGTCGATCCCGGACTCGCGCCACTCCACTTTCACTTCCCGCGGATCCGGCGCGCCCATCGCAACCCACTTTTCGAAATCGGCAATCACCGCATCCGGCAGCTTGCCCGATGGAGGCATCTTCCGCCCCTCATGCCGCAACGCCGGCAGCAGCGTGCCTTGCTCAATCTTGCCCGGCACCACCGCCGGTCCGCCTTGGCCGCCCTTGCGAATCCCGGCCCGCGAATCGACGACAAACCCGCCCATCGCGGTCTTCGACTCGCTCCCGTGACACTGATAGCAGTTCTTCGCCAGCACGGGGCGGATCTTCGCTTCGAAAAACTCAATCTGCTCCGCGGTGGGCTTTTCTTCAACGGTGGGGGCCTGCTGTGTATAGCTGTATAGTGCAGCTATAAAAACACTTCCCAGTAGTGTGGCGGTCCGGCGCATAGCATCTTATATATCACGGCTGGAGCAAAAAAGTTTCGCCCATCCCAAATCTCGCGTAGCATGAAGTATGCCGCAGATTACATATCGCGGACTCGAAGCCAACGGCATCCCCCTCATCGATCCCTCGCACGACACCTTCGCCGAGCGCCTGAACAGCATCCGTGAAAACTCGTGGTTCCCAGTGCCTCATGTTCAAGATGAAGCCGCAGCCATTCTAGTCAACCTCACCGGTCAAACGATCCTCGCGTTCGCCGCTATTTGGAGATACGACAACGGGCACGGCGAGATATCCAGCAAGCGCATTTACAACCTCGCTTCCAGCGCCCAGTTCGACGCACTCCTCGGCCGTGGTGGCATCCAACCTCACCATAACAGCTTCATTCTCCCCGGTTCGCAACGCCTCATCCTTACTGAATCCGTCTACGGCGATAACAACGACGTCATTCCCCCCGAAGTCCGCATGGGCGGAAGCTTCGCCGGCGCCGCACGCAGCGGTGCCTCATCACGCAACGTCGAGCCCACACACATCGAACTCTCGCTCGACGTCGCCTTCCTCGACGATGGCCGCGTCATCGGCCCCGACGAGTCCGGCATGCTCCAGGCCCTCACCACCGAATTCGAAGAGCGTCGCACTCTCGCCCGCGAAATGGCCGCTGCCCTCCGCAACAAAGCCACCCCCGGCGTCCTCTTCGACATGTTGCGCCCCTTCGCACAGGGCGCCCTCCACCCAGCCAATGGCGGCTACCCCGTGCGCCACCACTTCATCCACATGGCCATGCATACTCTCCTCCACCAGGACATCGAGTCCATCAGGATCTGGGCCGACAAGGAAGCCCAACCACCCCGGCTTCAACTCCGCCGTGCGGTAACCTAATGGTTTGCCGATGCCGAAACCGCACGCACTCGATTTCGAAGCCTTCCCTCACAACACGGTCACCACGTATCAGCGCACCCTCTGCCTCGCCTGCGTCGCCGATGCCTTCACCAAACTCCTGGGCATCCCCGCCAAAAAAACCGTTCAGGAAATGAAAGGCTACACGCCCGCCATCGAGGAACTCACCGGCTCCGCCCTCGTCCGCCCCTACTTCACCAGCGCCGAAGACAAGCCCCACTGCCCCTACTGCGATTCCTCCTCCCGCAAACACGCCGTCATCACCACCCACAGCATCGAGGGCGGCAAAGCCACCGACGCCCCGCGCCGCAAACTCATCGCCGATCTTCCCACCTCCCAGAATCAATTCCTCGTCCTCGAAGGCAAATCCACCCACGACGAAGCCTTCTTCACCTGGCTCGAAAAAATGGCCCGCCTCGATTCCGAAGACGAGCAGTGGATCCGCGACGTCACCAAAGCCTTCCTTGAACGCAAAATGCCCAGAGAGGATTGGGATCAGGTGTTCGCCAACATCTATATGATCCGCCGCTCCGCGCGCCTCGCCGAGGGCTGGGAAGTCGATGCCCGCCGCCTCTTCCTTGCGCCGCCGCTCTACTGGGAAACCGTAGCCATCCAATACATCGTCAGCCGCTCCCACCACGGCGGCGGCCAGACCTTCGAAGGCCGCCTCACCCTACAGGATCTCGTCAACCGGCTCCGGCACAGCGGCTATCTTCGCTACATCGGTATCGCCACCCACAACCCCGGCGACGTCTTCGAAGCCCTCATGCATCACCTCGCCGGCGGCGACGGCGGCGTCAAAATGCACTACCTCGTCGATCGCCGCGACTTCCTCTCCAAACTCAAAGAACTCAAAATCTCCGAGCCCAAAAAAGCCGCCCCCAAGAAAGCCCCTGCCAAAAAAGTCCCCGCCAAGAAAGCCGCCAAGAAAGCCGTGAAGAAAGCCGTGAAGAAAGCCGTGAAGAAAACCCCCGCCCGCAAAAAGAAATAGAATACTCGTTCATGCGAGTCCTTCTGCTGGCCCTCACCACTCTCCCCGCCTTCCCCCAAATCCCCGCCACCCCCGAACAGGCCGCCGAACTCAAGCGCCTCGCCGCCGCATCCCCCAAACTCCCTCTGCACCGCACCGAACTCCCCATCCCCATCCCGCTCGAAATGGTTTCCTCCGTGGCCACCGACGGCAAGGGCGCCATCTACATCCTCCAGCGCGGCACGCAATCGGACCCCGTCATCGCCATCGACCGCACCGGCCGTGTCCTGCGCTCCTTTGGCCGCGGCCTCTACAAAATCCCCCACAGCATCCGCATCGATCCCCGCGGCAACGTCTGGACCACCGACGCCGCCAGTTCGATGGTCTACCAATTCACCCCGCAAGGAAAAAAAGTCCTCGAACTATCCATCGGAGAAATCCCGCCCGGCCGCAGCGAATTCCGCGGCACCACCGACATCGCCTTCGGCCCCAACGGCCGCATCTTCATCTCCGACGGCTACGGCAACAACCGCATCCTCGAATACAACCTTCAGGGCAAGCGCATCCGCCAATGGGGAGAGCAGGGAACCGGCCCCGGCCAATTCCATCTCCCTCACGGCATCGCAATTGATGAAAACAACATCGTCTACGTCGCCGACCGCGAAAACGGCCGCATCCAGCGCTTCACCCTCGATGGCAAATTCCTCGGCCTCTGGTCCAACCTCGGCAAGACGTTTTCCCTCTCCATCCAGAACAAAGCCCTCTGGATCGGCACCCAACCCCGCAACGAACCC
>CALFYN010000923.1 GCA_937952345.1 uncultured Acidobacteriota bacterium | reverse complement strand
AACCGCCGGCGTGCCGTTTCCGGTACTACCTTCCAATTTCCATCCGCCCTGGCCGGAAGTACTTTATGCTGTGTGTAATATTCCACAATTAAATTCCGGATCTCCTCGCCGGATTTCCACACAATTCGCCCTTCCCGCAGCATCCCGTATCCCGCGCTCCCGCCGGCGCGGTAATTATTCACCGCGATCCGCAGCGGCTGCGCGTCCTCCAGCGGCTTCCCTCGGAAGCGCAGATTGCGCACCCGCTGCCCCTCCGGCTTCGTCAGGTCGATCTCGTATTCCACCCCCTGCGCCATGTCATAGTTGAACCCGATGACACTGCGGTTGATCAACTCCCCTGTGCCGCAAGACGGGTCGGGGCATGTCCGGTAATAGCGGGCTGCGTTTTCCAAAGCCTCGCGCAGCATCTTCCCGTTGCCTTCGACAACGTAAAGTTCATTGTCGTAGAGATACAGCGCGGCCACCTGCCGTACCGTCACCTTCCCTTTCGGAAACCGTACCCGCGGGTTAAACAGTGCGGTCAAGGATACGTCAGCTTTGGCGTAGTGCAGTTGCACGGCCTGTACCGCGTCGACAACCGCCGTATCTTCCACCCGCCCGAAGGCCGCATCCAGATCGGCCGGCGATTCCGTCACCGGCATGTTCAGGTACCGCTCCGTCAACTCATGATAGGGCTTCGCCAGGGCCATAACCTCCGGATCCGGTGCGACATCCTTGGTAACAGGAATCAGCTTCGCTGTTTTGGAGAGCAACTTCCATCCCATACCGCTGCGTTCCAGTTCGAAATCGACACGGCCAAGCGAAATCCCCCAATTCTTGGGCTGATGCAGCAGCACGCCGTTGACCATCGCCTGCTCCAGTTGCTGGTGGGAATGGCCGAAAACGATGGCATCGATGCCCGCTACTTTCTCCGCAATCTGCACAACCGGATTCTCGAATCCGGAATCGCCGGCGCGCACTGCCCCGGTCTTCAGATCCCGATCCAGCCCCGCGTGCGACGCCACCACAATCAGGTCCGGCTGATGCCGCGCCTTCAATTCCGCCACGGTCTTGCCGATCGCTTCCACGCCATCCAGAAATCGCAGCCCCTTGTAGTTCTCAGGCTTTTCCCAACTCGGCACGGCCGGCGTCGTGAAACCGATGATGGCAATCTTCACTCCCGCCACCGTCTTCACAATGTACGGCGCGAAGGGCTCCATCGTTTGCTTCGGCACGACGGTGTTGGCGCTCAGCCAGGGGAACTTGGCGTCGCGCCGGGCGCGGCCGAGGTTCTTCAAACCAAAGTTGTATTCATGATTGCCGACGGCCATCGCGTCGAATCCCAGTGCGTTCATGGCCACCATCATCGGATCGCGGTCGAGCGGTTTTCCCACAAACGAAAGCCCATGCGGCAACTTCCCCGTGCGAATCCATTGCTGGTACACCGCTTCGAGCGGAGCGCCCTGAATCGTGTCCCCGCAATCCACCAGCAGCGAATTGGGATTGCGCTTCCGCTCCTCGCGTATCAGCGTGGCGATCTTGGCCAGGCCGCGCTCCGCCGGCCGGGCGGAAAAGTAATCGTAGGGGAGAATGTTGCCGTGCAGATCGGTGGTGACCAGCAGCGATATCCGCACCGGCTGCGCCCAGAGAGTGGCGCACAACAACATCAGGAAAAGGCTTCGCAGTGACACTTTTCAGTATAATTTGAGGGAATGCGGATCATCCTCGCCCTGGCTTTGTGCACCGTCCCTCTCTTTCCACAAGCAACAAAAACAGCATCTCCACCGAAGCCGAAGCCGGCCGCAGCGAAGCCCAAACCCGCCACCGCGCCACCGCCGAAGCCCGTGGAAACCCGTGCGCCAGGCCTCTACGGAACCATGGTCACATCCATGGGCACGCTGAAGTTCGAGTTGTTCGAAAAGGCCGCGCCCCAGACCGTGCGCACCTTCGTCGAACTCAGCCTCGGACGCAAGCAATGGTTCGATGAGGAATCGAATCAAATGGTGAAACGGCCCCTCTATCCCGGCGTGACCTTTCACCGCGTGATTCCCGGATTCATGATTCAGGCCGGCGACCCCACCGGCTCCGGGGCAGGGAACGTGGGCTTCTCCGTGCCGGACGAGTTCAGCCCCGATTTGAAATATGACCGTCCAGGCCGTCTCGGTGCGGCGAACATCGGCCAGCCGAACACAAACAGCTCGCAGTTCTTCATCACCGAAGTCCCCACGCCGCACCTCGACGGCCGTCATACCATCTTCGGACAAGTGACGGAAAACGTGGAATTGGTGGGCAAAATCGCTCGCGTGCCGACGGCGGAGCAGAACAAACCGGTGACGCCTGTCAAGATCGTGAAGATTACGTTTGAACGTGTCGGTCCCGCGCCCCCGAACGCTCCCGAAGGGCCTGCCGCGCGGCGCCCCGTACCGGCCAGGAAAGCGCCCGTCAAGACGGCAACACCGGCCAAGAAGACAACGCCTGCTCCCAAACCGGCGCCTGCTCCCACAAAGAAATAATCTAAATCCGCGGCACTTCCACTTCCGCGCCTTTGCGATCCGCCGAAACGTATCCCGCATAGATCGCCAGCGTAATGTCGATGGCCAGCTCCAGATCGCACTCCGGATGCTTGCCTTCGCGCATGCACCGCACGAAATCGTGCATCTCATACATTTGCCCGTTGGACCATCCGAACTCAGGGTATGCCGGAATCCAGCCTTCGTTCGAACTGATCTTCTCCATCAAATCCATCCCTTCGAACTCCTTGCGATTGGGGCTGTAGAGATCGACAACTTTCACAGGTTGGATGTGGCAGCGTGTACGGTGGTTGTTGGCGTACACCTCGACGAAATCATAAACCCCGCCCAGCACCAGTTCGCTGGTCATCACATCGGCGATCATGCCGTCGTCGAAGATGACGTGGATAAAAGCGTAATCTTCCGTGTCTTTGTAGGTCGTGCGCAGATAGCCCCGGTCTTCGAACGCAGGCCGTTTCGTGATGGCGTGCGTGCGGCAGGAGACGGCGACGGGACGAATCGGCGAACCGCGCCGCGCCAACCCTTCTTTCCGTTTCAGGTACAACACACCGCCCAGTGGATGGCAGCCCTTGCCGATCAGCGACCCGCCGCCTTGTTCGCTCCAAATGCCATACACCGGCGAGTGCGACCCCGAGTGCGATTCCTCCGCCGTCATGCGAAGAATCTGCGCCTTCGTCCTCTCCAGAATCTCGCGCTCGCGCTGGATGGACGGCGCGTAGATGTAGTTCTCCGCGTATCCCAGAATGATGCCCGCTTCTTCCACCGTCTGGCGGATGCCGCGCAGTTCCTCGGTGACCGCGGCCAGCATCTCTTCCTTTGCATATTGTTCCGGCGATCCGAAGAAGCCATGGAACGGCTTCTCCACGATGACGTGCTTGCCAGCTTTCGCCGCGGCGCGGATGTAGGGCGCATGCGACGATGGCGGCGTGCAGATATCCAGCACGTCGATGTGCGGCAGCATCTCTTCCACCGAAGCATAGGCCGTGGTGCCGAACTCACGGGCGAATGCCTCGCGGCTCTCCTGGCGCGAAGAAGTCACTCCCGCCGTGACAGCAGGCAGTCCTCGCAGATTCTTATGGTGAAACTGGCCGGCGAATCCAGCCCCGGCAATCCCGATGCGTAGTGGTGAAGAATTCATGTTGGCGAATTCTCCAGTGTACGACGAGCGCGCTGAGTTTCAGAACGTCAGCTTCAGTCCCAACTGCAGCGACCGCGCGGCCTGCGCGGCCGTAATCACTCCGAAGTTCGGCGATCCCAACGCGCCGCCCGGTTCCTCGAAGTTCGCGCGATTGATGGCATTGAATGCTTCCATGCGGAACTGCAAATTCCACGTTTCCGCGAACCGGAAGTTCTTCAGCAACGACGTGTTCAGGCTCACCAATCCCGGGCCGGTGAGCAACGACCGGCTCGCATTGCCAAACGTGAACTGTGGCGGAGCCACCACCGCATCGGTGTCAAAATAGCGCTGGACGCTGCGCTGTCCGCTCGGCAGATTGGGATCGCGCAGCACGTTGACGCGCTGCCCTCCGGAGAACGCGTTGAGCGTGTTCACCTGCGTCGTCAACCCGAACGGACTCCCCTGCTGCAAGGTCAGGATCGCGCCCAGATTCCAGCCCCCCAGCACAACCGCGGCCGGTCCGCTGCTGAGAAACTTGCGGCCCGTGCCCCAAGGCAGTTCATACACCGAACTGAACGCGAAGCGGTTGCGCACATCGTTGCCCGACAGCGCTTTCTCGGCCTGCCGGTTGTAATAATTCTGGATGCCCGGAGTCACGCCGATTTCCTGCGCCGCCGGCACATCGTCAATGAACTTCGAGAACGTATAGTTGGCCAGTAGATTCAGGCCGTCGGAAAAGCGCTTTTCATATTTGAAATTCACCCCGTGATAAGACGAGTTCCCCCACATCGGCGCCACGGTTGCGATGTTGCCGAACTGTGGGAATGGACGCCGGATCTGCGCGTTGCCTGCACCCATCAGTTCCGGCCTCACCTGGTTGATATTCGTGTTGGGTCCGTTCAGCTTGTGCCCCACAGTCCCCAGGTACGCCACTTCGAAAATCGAGTTCCATCCCACATCCTGCTGAATGGAAAGATTCCACTGCATGGTGTATCCCAGGCGGCGCTCCAGTTCCACGAAATCGAAGTTCAAAGCGGCAGGCCGGCCGATGGCAACTGCGCCAAACGCGGGTCCCAGTTCCGGACTGGTCAAGCCACCCGGAAATCCATCGCGCAGGTAGAACGGCGCCGTGATCCCGTTATCGGGCGTTGTGTAGGCAGCCTGCGCCGCGAATCCCGCGCTGTTGTTGTTGGAGCCGGGAAGCGGCACACCGTAGAAGATTCCAGACCCGGCACGGATCACTGTTCCCGCTCGCCCGAACGGCTTCCAGGCTAGCCCGATGCGCGGCATGAAATTGTTCCAATCGCCGTTGTACAACTGGCTGCCCAATCCGTCACGGCCGGCGAATGTCACCACCCCCGGAGTGCCCGATACCGGATTCCTCGTAGTCGCGTTAAAGCCGCTCATGCGGTTGTTGGCGTCAAATTTCGGAGTGTGCGCTTCCCAGCGCACACCAACATTCATCGTAAGATTCTGCGTGAGCTTCCAGTCGTCCTGTAGGAACAGTGCAAAGTACTTCGCGCGCCGGTCCAGCAGATCCGAATCGAGCACATTCGCCGAGTTCGGGAATCCCAGCAGCAGACTCGCCACGGCATTGCCGGTGTTCGCGCTCGCCGCCGGATTCGACGTGGGTTGAATGGCGAACGTGAATTGCCCCGACATGAACGAATTGAGATCGTCCACATTCCGCGCGAGGCGAATCTCCCCGCCGACCTTCAGCGAATGCTGGCCCCGATAGATGGAAAGTGTATCCACGATATGCGTGTCATGGATCGGTACCTGCACGCGTTCCTGCGCCGTCGATCCGAGTGGCGCATACGCCGTTGTGTTGATGCGGGGAAATGCGCGTTCCGATACGCCGCGCAACCCCAACTTCGCGGGCCAGCCCTGATCAATAGACAGCGTTGTGGGATGGAAACTGCGAGGCTGCCAGTTGAACCGGAAATCGTTCAGCACCGATGGGCTGAAGGTGTGCGTTTCGTTAATCAGCAGCGAATGGGCGCGCCGCACCGTGTTGCTCGCGTTCGGATCCGCCGCGGGTTCATCGTAGGCGGGCGTGATGAACGTCGGAAAATCGTGCAGCACATAGCGCACGCTGACACGGTCGCGATCGTTGAAAATGTGATCGCCTTTCGACGTCCACGTCGTGATATTCAGTGCACTCACGGCATTGCGATTGAAGTTGTTTGCTCCCGCCAGATTGGCCGGGGGACGGTTGGCCGCCGGGAACAACGGGACAATCTTCGCCGCCACCGGATCAAATCGCGACGCCGGGATGACATTGTTCGGGAACGGAGTGCGCGTGCGCGTGGCGGCCACGTAAGTGTTCGGATCGTAGATGCGAGTCAACGCGCCGGCCGTGTTCGTGGTTTGTGAGAAGTCGCCGCGGCGTTGCAGATCCGTGGGTACGGTGAGATTGCGCACCACCCCCACCCGCTGCCGTTGGAACTCCACATGGCTAAAGAAAAACGTGCGGTTCTTGATCACAGGACCGCCCAGCGCTCCGCCGAAGACGTTCCACCGCAACGGCGGTTTGTTGACTGCGAAAAAGTTCCGCGCATCCAGCCTGTCGTTGCGAAGGTTCTCATACAGCAGCCCCGAGAATTTGTTGGTGCCCGATCGTGTCGTCATCGCAACCACGCCCGAAGACGAGTTGCCAAACTCGGCCGAATAGGCGCTCTGCTGGATGCGGATCTCCTGCACCGCCTCCACCGGCGGATTGAACAGAGCCTGCGGCACTTCCAGGGCGATGTTGGATGAGTTCACTCCATCCAACAGCCACTGCTGCTGGTCGGCGCGCCCTCCGCCCGTGGCCACACGCGGGCGGATGATATCGCCGCGAATGTAGACCCCGTTGCCCATCAACCCCAGCAGATCGCCGACACGGCGCCCGTTCAACGGCATATCGGCGATGGTCTTGTTCTCGATGAACTGCCCCACCGTGGCCGATTCGGATTCGATCAACGGCGCCGCGCCGGTCACTTCCACTGACTCCGTAATCTGCCCGAGTTGCAGGGTGATGTCCAGCCGCACCGTGCGGCCCAGCTCCATCACGATTCCCGATCGCGTGGCACGCTGGAACCCCGCGGCCTCGGCCTCTATCCGGTAAGTTCCCGAAAGCAGCAAGGGAAACGTGTATTCGCCCGATGCCGCGGTAGTCGCGTTCAACGCAACCCCGGTTTGTTCATTCGTCAGCTTGATGGATACATTCGCCAGGCGCGCTTGCGAGGGATCAGTGACGATGCCCGTCAGGGTGCCGCTTGAGATCTGTGCGTAGGCTGCCGAGGCCGCCAGGATGAGAAGAGCCGCGTTTAAGATCATAAGACCGATTGATCCGTCATTATATAGAAGCAGCACCCCTTGGTGGGCGGTAGACTGTCAGTGAATGCTTTCGACACTGCTACTTCTCGGCGCGGCCCTCGTGCCGGCGCAACCGATTGACCAGGTGCAGCCCTACCGCGCCGCCCGCGCCTCCAGCTATCGCACCGACGGCGGCAACGCGGACGCCGTGCGCGTCGAGCCTGGCGCAAGTCACACCGTCGCCGGCATTCAGGGCGCGGGCCGCATCGTCCACATGTGGTTCACCATCGCCACAGCCGAGGAGAATTACCTGCGCACCACACGGCTCAAAATCTTCTGGGACGGGGCTGCGAAACCCGCGGTCGATGTTCCCTTCGGAGACTTCCACCTGCTGGGACACGGAAAAGTCAGGCAGGTGAAAACGGCCTTCGTCACCGTGCGCGCACGGCCCGAACTGAACCATAACCTCCGCAACCCGAACGTCGCGGGCTTCAACAGCTACTTCCCCATGCCCTATGCCACCGGGGCGCGCATTGTGATTGAGAACGGATCGAAGGAGCCGATTACTTCCCTCTACTATCAAGTGGATTATCAGATCTGGCCGAAGGCTCCCAGCCCGCTACGCTTTCACGCGGCGTTCCGCAAGACCGCCGCCGAAGCATTTCCCGGTAACGAAGCGGGCCGCCCCACATCGAAGAACACCAGGCCCGAAGACAACCACCTCATTCTGGAAACAACCGGCGCGGGCCACTTTCTGGGTGTATCGTTGAGCATCGATGGCGCCGGCGCCGGCTGGTGGGAAGGCGACGAAATGATGTGGGTCGACGGCGAATCCCACCCCTCCATCTACGGCACCGGCACCGAGGATTACTTCGGCGGCGCATGGGGCTTCCGCGGCGAATACAACATGCCTTACCACGGCGTCACGTTCATGGAGAAGGTGCCTTCACGCTCCGACTGGCAAGCCGGCCTGTTCACCGTCTACCGCTTCCACGAGAAGGATCCGGTCCCGTTCCGCAAATCATTCAAGATGTCGATAGAGCGCGGCCACAACAATCACCGCCGCGATAGCGCCTATTGGAGTGTTGCCTACTGGTATCAGTAGCTCAGCGGCCGCCGCCGACAAAGTGCACAATCTCCAGCCTGTCCCCGGCCTTGAGTTGCGTGCTGCCCCACAGGTCTTTCTTCAGAATCACAGCGTTGTATTCAATCGCCACCCGGCCCGGGTCGATTGCGAGAGAGGCCAGCAGTTCCAGCATTGAGCAGCCATCCGCCGCGGTGTGGCTTTCGCCATTGATCAGGAGTTCCATCAAATTCCATACCAGGACGCTTGGTGCCCGGGGTGGGACTTGAACCCACACTCCCGTTTCCGGAAAAAGGATTTTAAGTCCTTTGCGTCTGCCGATTTCGCCACCCGGGCACGTCTTTCCCATTATAGTGGCTGTGCCTCCCCCAGCGGCGCCAGGCACGCAGCAAAATCACCGCCGCCGGCGCCGAAACTGCACTCCTACCCCAATCGTCCACCCCTCTATCGGCCCGCTATCCCCCGCCGGACGGATCGGAACCCCAACCTCCACACTCTCCCGCGAGCCCTTCGGTGTCCACGATCCGCCGGCCACAATCTGCCAGGTGTAATTCTTCGTTCGTCCCCCCAGCCCAAACCCCGGCGATAAATCGAAAATCCCGTGGTCGATCGCCTCCTTCAAATTCGGAGTTCCATCCGCGTTCAAGTACGGGTGCTCATCCAGATGCACATTCCCTAAATTCGAGTCTTTATCCAATTCAATATGCACCCTCGGGCCAAATCCCTTCTCCCGATACCCCTGTCCCAGCGTCACACGGTTGCCCACCCATCCCGTCACATCCCCGCTGTTGTCGTGCCGGAACGGGGCCTCGGTTTGCGGCTTTTTGCTGAAATCCAACTCCAATTTCGGTACTGCGCGAATCACCGGCGGCGAAGGCTCATTGTGCGTCGACAGCCTCCGCACAATGGCTTCAATCGCGGCGATATCCGGAGATTCGAAGTCGAACCCTCGCGGCTCTGGTTCATCATAAACCCGAATCGGGCGGATTTTGAACGCATTGAGCGGAATCCGCCGCAAGCCCACTTCATGGATCACCAGTTTCACAACGGGATGGCTGGCATAGCTGTATACCGCCATGCCGTTCCGGTCGCGGCCCACCACGCGGTGATCCTGATCCAGGTGTATCCCGCACGGGCATTTGCTGGGCCCGATTGCGAAATCGACATGCAGGGCTTTCGGCCATTTCGTTGTTTTCAGATCGGGGTGCGTCACCTCGGTGAATCCGAAGTTGGTGCTCGACGCCGTCCACGGCGCGTAATGGCCCCGATGCTCCGGATCCTCCGCCATGTTGCTGTTCCCCCGAATCTTCTGCAGCAACTCCTGTGGCTTGTCCACGGTGAAGTCAAACCCGGGCGCATCCGCGTCCGCATGTTTCCGCAGGATCCGGAATCCCTTGACCAGTTGCAGATTCACGGTTGTCGCTCCGTGAAAATGAGCGATGAGCTCCTGTAGTTGCGCTGGGGTCACATGCCCTCCTGCTACTACACACGGAAACCACTTGCATTTTTAACCTGCCCCAGAGACTTTTTTCAGCGGCGCGATTACCGCGGCGGTGGCGCCGCCGACGACACTGCCGGTTTGCCATCCACCGTTACTGGTTCCATCAATTCCGACCGTGTCCCATCGGGATCGAACAGGTTCAACTGCCGCCGCCGGTTGATGCCCGTCCGGATCTCCAAAGGCCGGGTGTATTCCTTCCGTGCCGGCAGAGCCTCAATCGCCGCCAGCGCTTTCTGCATATCCGGCACCATCAGGCAGATATGGTGCGCCGACCCCCGCCGCGTTTCCTCCGGCAGATCCTTGTACAGCATGAACTCGATATAGTCGTCTCCATCCGGCACCTTCATGTTTACCCAATCGAGCACCTTGCCATCCCGGCTGCCACGCCACAACTCGCGGAATCCCAGCACCTCGCCGTAGAATTGCATCGCCCGATCGAGCGACCCCACCAGTATCCCCACATGCAGCATCCGCGACGATACTCCCTTCGCCAGATGCTTGCCTTTCTCCCGTGCCGTCCAGCCGTCCGGCATGTACTGTACGAACTCCACCGTATGCCCGTCAGCATCCTTCACGTTGAAGCTCTTGTTCTTGATTCTCCCAACCGTCGCCTTCTCCGGTACACGCACCCCTTTCGAAGCCAGGTACAGCCGCATGCCTTCAATGTCATCCGTCTCCACCGAGATGTGATTCAGCCGGTCCGTATTCGGCGCGCGCTCGGGAAATACTTCAATGTATTGGCGCTCATTCACCTTGAAAAACGTCATCGAGAATGAGCCGTCGGGGTTGTTCAGCGAGTACGGCTCGCTCAACCCCAGCATGCCGCCATAGAAGGCGCGAGCTTTCTCAATATCCTTCGCAAACAGCGCGATGTGCGCCACGCCCGTGATGCGCGGGCGCTTCGGGGTTTGTGCCGGCAGGCATGAGGCCCCCAAAGAGGCAATCAGGAAGTAGGTGGGCCACTGCATCGATCCCATTATCGCCTTTTGGATGACAGCATCCGCGCGCCGATTTCGTTGGCTCTAATAGGGGCATTGCGTTATGGCACTCTACGTGGAAGATGTTCGCCGCACTTGGGAGTTCGATTCCAGCATCGATCCACCCTACTTCTCCGAAGACCGGATTCATTACGACTTCACCATCATCCTGCGCATCTACTTGAAGCAATTGAATCCCCCGCCAGGCAAGAATACCTTTCGGGCGCCCGATTTCGATGGCATGATGTGGCCCGCTCTGCGTTGGACACGTGCGGCGTGGCTCGACTTCACCAGCCGTTACTTGAAACTCGTGCTCAAGGTTTGGGACAAAGCCTTCGTGCTCATTCCACCGGCGGGTTACCACGGCTTTGTGTTTCCGCAAGGCGGGCGCCGGCGGAATCTGATGTGCCGCTTGCGGTTGAAGCTCCAGGATGAGCCCGACAAACCGCATGCCGCGGTGCAGGTGGTGCGGCTTGCCACTCCCACCCAAAATGGATTTCGCTCCGACTCCGGGCAGTACGATTCCGGTGACGTGAAGCTTAAACGCGTTCGCTATGCGCCGGAAGGCGCCAGTTTCCTTCACAACACGCCGGCACATGAGGTTGGACACTTGCTCGGGCTCTGGGATGCTGGCGTTGGAAGTCAGGGCTGCAGTGCCAACCCGCATTCCTCGGCCTGCTATGGGTCCAACCTGCATGAACGGATGAATGTGATGGGCGGTGGCGGCATGCTGGACTTGTCCAATGCCAGGCCCTGGCTCCGCAGGGCCACCGTCCACGTTGACTCCACCAGGGAGTCGGATTGGAAAGTGGATTGGGCTTCGAGCGAGGCGGCTCTGCGGGGACTCGAGGGCTTCCAAATCGATGAAAAATTCAAGAAACCCTACCAGCCGCCCAAACCCGGCCTGATCGACCTGTGATCACCAACGCAGCCGCAACCAAAGTCGCGAAACTGCTTAATCCGATCGCAGCGCGTCCAGAAGCCCATCCATCGTGTGCTCCCGCGCTTCCACCGCCACATTGAGCCCGTGCATCCGCGCCGTCTCCGACGTCACTGGCCCGATCGATGCCACCTTCACCCCATCCAGCACCTGCCGCCCGGCGATGGCCAGAAAGTTCTTCACCGTCGACGAACTCGTGAACGTGATCCAATCCGGCTTCCGCGCGAATACCTCCGCCACCAACTCCGCCGCATCCGCCGGCACAATCGTCCTGTACGCCTCCACCACTTCCACCGTCGCGCCACGCTTCGTCAATTCCACCGGCACCACATCGCGCGCCACCGCGGCACGTGGCAGAAGAATCCGCTTGCCCTCCAAATCAAACGGCGCGAACGCCTCCACCAGGCTCTCCGCGACATACTGCTTCGGCACCAGGTCCACCTTGAGATGCAGCGCTTCGATCGCCCGCGCCGTCGCCGGACCAATCGCGCAGATCCGCGCCCGCAACCCCCGTAAATCGTACGCCGAAGCATCCAGCCGTTCCACGAAATACCGCACCCCATTCACCGAAGTGAAAATCAGCCAGTCATACACCCCAAGCCGCCCGAGTGCCGCATCGAGCGGAACCGGATCCGCCGGTGCCACCGTTTCGATGACAGGAAACTCCGCCACATCCGCACCCAGCGCCCGCAATTGCGATGTGAATTCCGAAGCCTGATCGCGAGCCCGCGTCACCACAATGCGCTGTCCGAACAGCGGCAGCTTCTCAAACCAGTCGAGCTTCTCCCGCAACGCCACCACTTCGCCAATGACAAACGTGACAGGCGGTTTCAGCCGCGCCGCCGCCGTGGCATCGGCAATCGAGGCCAGCGTCGCCACCACGGTCTGTTGATCCGGACGCGTCGCCCAACGCACCGCCATCGCCGGTGTTTCCGGGGGCTTGCCCTTCGCGATCAATTCCCGTGCAATCTCCCGCACGTGCGTCAACCCCATGAACAGCACCAGCGTCTCCACATGCCCAATGCGGTCCCAATCAATGCTCTCCACATTGTGCCCGGTGACGAACGTCACCGCCGAGGTATGTTCCCGGTGCGTCAGCGGAACTCCGCAATACGCCGCAATCCCTAACGCCGTCGTCACCCCCGGCACCACCTCGAACGGGATGCCGGCCTCCACCAGAGCTTCGGCTTCCTCTCCACCGCGTCCGAAAATAAAAGGATCGCCGCCCTTCAACCGCACCACGCATTTGCCCTCGCGGCCCTTCTCCACAAGAAGCGCGCAGATCTCCTCCTGCGTCAACGTGTGATGCGATTTCTTCTTCCCGACGTATATGCGCTCGGCTCCGGGCGGTGCAAAACGGAGCAGTTCCGGATTCGCCAGATTGTCGTACAACACCACATCCGCCGTGGCCAGAGCCTCGCGGCCCTTCAAAGTGAGCAGCCCCGGATCTCCC
>CALFYN010000922.1 GCA_937952345.1 uncultured Acidobacteriota bacterium | reverse complement strand
CCACTGCCGGCGATCGACTGGGCGTGGATTCAATCGATGTACCTGCCGGCGCCGTTTGCGCAACTGATCGCGGTGCTGCGGTTCATCCCGCTATCGAACTTCTTCTGGCACGGTGCGGCGACGATTGCTTCCTCGAACACGGGGGGAGTGGGGGTGTTTATGCTGGGGCAAATTTATCCTGGCGGGCACCCGTTGTATTTCCTGGTGGCGTGGGCGGTGAAGGTATCGGTATCGGTGCAGATTCTTCTGGTGGCAGGTATTATTGCCTGGCTGGTGCGGTGGTGGAAGGATCGAAGCTGGGACGATGCGTACTGGCTGATCCCCGCCTTTCTTTATGCGGGTTTGGCGTCGCTGTCGGCGCTGCAACTGGGGATACGGCTGGTGCTGCCGGCGATGGTGTGCGCGCGGATGTCCATCGGCCGGGGGATTGCGTTGCTGGGCGGGTACCGGTGGGGGAAGGTAGCCGTGGCGGTATTGGTAGTGCTGCAAGCCGTCCGCGTGGGGATGAGCTACCCGAACTATATTTCGTTTTTCAATCTTTGGACCAAGCCTCAGTTGAGCGGCCCCTATTACCTTTCCGACAGTAATCTCGACTGGGGGCAAGGCTTGCATGACCTGCGGATCTACATGGATGAGCACAAGGTGGAGAAGCTGAATCTGTTTTACTTCGGCAATGACAACGCCTGGGTGAAACTGCCGGAGGAGCGCATTGAAATGATGCCGGTGCCGTGGTCGCCGGATCATGTGAAGGAGGACGTGTTCACGCCGAAGCCGGGGCTCTATGCGGTGAGCGCGTCGTTGTTGACGGGGCAGTTGTTCGAGCCTCGATTCAAAAATTACATGCGCCGCTTTCGAGAGATGTCTCCGGAGGCGATTGTGGGCGGTTCGATCTATATCTACCGGGTGAAGTGAGGGTTCGGTCTAGTTGAGCGTGCGAGTTGCGGATTCGCCGGCGCTGTTGCGGAGGCGGATGGTGAGCGATTGGATGGCGGAGGCATCGCCTTCAAAGGGCACGGTGAGGGTGAACTGGGTGCCGAAGGGCAGCGATTGCGGAGAGGCATACCAGGCGCGGAAGACCTCAGTGAACGGGACGATGTAGCGCGTGGTTTGGAGCTGGCGTCCGGCGGCAGGGGTGGCATCGGCGACGAGTTCGCCCATTTCCCGAGTGGTGGCGAAGCCGGTGATGGTGACGTTGAATCCGCCTGTGCGGCGGGTGAGTGTGGCGGAACTGATGACAGGTGGGAGATGGATGAGGCGGACGGTGCGGTCGGGCAGGTTGGCGGGGGCGACGCGCTGGCCGGCGACGGAGAGCTCCAGACGGAGGGTGATGGTTCCGGCGACGGTTCCGGTCTGGATGGCGGGAGCGATGGCGAAGACGGCAGTAGTCTGTCCGGCGGGGATGCGGAAATCAGCGACACGTCCGCCGGAGTTGAACTGGAGGGCGGGATCGATGCCGGCGACGGCGGGATTGGGGGCAAACTCCATGAGGAGGCGGCCGGTGATATCGGCGGCGTAGGCTTCGGCGATAGCCACTCCAGCAGCCGATTGCTGGCCGGGGTTGAGCTGGTCAGCAAGGCCGGTGATCTGGACGGCGGGCAGAGACTGAATGTTGACGCGGAGAACGAAATCGCGGGTGACGGAATAGCCGAACGCGTCGGTGACGCGGAGTGCGATGGGGAAAGAGCCGGTAGCGGTAGGCGTGCCTTCGATTTGGGCTCCGGTGAGGCGCAGGCCGGCGGGGAGATTGCCGGAGGCGACGGACCAGCGGTACGGCGCCGCGCCACCGCTGGCGCTGAGCGTGGCGGCATAGGCTCGTCCGAGCAGGCCGGCGTCCAGCGATTGGGTGAGCATCTGGAGCGGAGCGCCAGTGGTTGTTACCGCGATGGCAAGGGAGCGGGTGTCCGTGACTCCGTTGGCGTCGGTGACACGGGCCGAGAAGTGGAAAATACCGAGGGCTTGCGCCGTGCCGGTGAGACGCCCGGTGGCCGGGTCAAAGCTGATGCCGGGCGGCAGTTGGCCGGAGAGGACGGACCATGTGTAGGGCCGAACTCCATCGCTGGCTTCGATGAGGAGATCTGCCGGTGCGCCGAATCCTCGGAGGGGCAGAAGCGGTCCGCTGGTGATAACGGGGCCGGCAGGGGGACCGACGGTCCAGGAATAGGTTTGAGAAGCGTTGCGCTGCTGGGCGTCGCGGGCCGTGACGCTGAATGTGAACTGGCCTGTCTGAGTGGGAACACCTTCGAGGATTCCATCGGGCGAGAATGCAACGCCGGAAGGAAGTGCGCCGGCCAAGGTGAACGCGTAGGGCACGGTTCCGGCGACAGCATTGATCTGGAGGCGGTAGGGACGCCCGGAGGAACCCTGGGGCAGGGGTGACGCGGTGGTAATGCGGAACTGGCCGGTGGCCGGCAGGACGGTGAGATCGAACGATTTGCGGGAGGAATTGCGGGCGGCGGCGGAGACCTCGATGCGGAATTGGAATCGCACGGGGACGGAGGCAGCGCGCATGGTGGATGGGGAAGGTGCAGGGTCTGGGGGCTCTTCGGCGATGCCGCTGATTTCACCGGTGGAGGTATTGAGGACGAGTCCGGCGGGCAGTGCGCCTTCGATGATGCTCCACTGGAGTTTGCTGGCGGCGCGGGCGTTGACTCGCATCTGGTAGGAATACGCTGACCCGGCGGTGGCGGGAGGCAGCGGGGATGTGGAGGTAATGTCGAGATCGGCGGAATCGACGGTGAGGGTAGCGGTCTGCCGTTCAATGGAATTGGTGGCGTCGGAGACTTCGACGTTGATGCGGAACTCGCCGGATTGGGTGGGCGATCCGCTGAGCAATCCGCCGGTGGCGAGAGTGAGGCCGGGGGGAAGATTTCCAGAGGCGATGCGCCAGCGATAGGGGCGTGCTCCACCGGCTGCGGTGAAGGCGAACTCATAGGGGGCGCCGGTGACCGCGACGGGAAGGGCAGCGCTGCTGGTGATGCGGAGGGCGTCACCAATGGCGAAAAGCACGGCGGCCGATGTTTTTCCGTCGGGGTTGCGAACGGCGATTCCGGCAACGCTGTTGGTGGTGAGCAGAGCCGCGGGCACGGTGGCGGACAATTGGGTGGACGAAGTGTAGGCGGTGGTGAGGGGCGTGCCATTCCAATGCACGCGAGCGCCGCTGACGAAGTTTCTGCCATTGACTCCCATGGTGAGGTCGCTCGAGCCGGAGGGGGCCGACGATGGGGTGAGCTGTGTGATCTCGGGGGTTAGAGAGGGCAGCACCTGGAAGGGAATGCTGTTGGTCGCGATGCCGTCGGGATTGAGGACGAAGATAGAGGCGGTGTGTTCCGCGATCAGGAATTCGGCGGGCAGGGTGGCGTTGAGTTCGGTGGCGGAGATGTAGGCTGTGTTCAGGCCGGAGCCATTCCATTTGACCTGCGCGCCGGGGCGGAAGCCGGAACCGCGAAGGCTGAGATTGAGCGGCGGCGAGCCGACGGTGGCGGAGGAGGGATTGACCGAGGAGAGGGCCGGCGGCGGGGCGATGACCTGGAAGGGGACTCCGGCTGAAGTTTGCCCATCGGGGTTGCGGACGCTGACGATGGCATTGCCGGGGGCCAGCAGTAGCGAGTTGGGAATCATGGCCGCGAGTTGGCCAGTGGCAGGCGATGTGGTCGGCAGCGAGAGGCCGTTCCAGAGCACCGTTGCGCCGGGCAGGAAATTCTGGCCCGTGACGGTGAGGGTCACTTCCGTTGTGCCGAGCATCGCGGCCAGCGGGGAGATGGAGGTAATGAGAGGGATGTTCTGCCGGATGGTGAGAGCCCAGATGTTCGAGGTCTGGTTATCGGCGTTGCGCACCTGCAGGTTTGCGGCTCCCGGGAATGCGGCAAGGCCGGCGGTGACGGTAACGATCAACTGGGTGGGGCTGTTGGAGATTGGGGTGAGGGCAACGCCGTTGTAGAGAACGGTGGCACCGGGGGTGAAATTCAGTCCGTTCAGGGTGAGCGCGAAGGAGAGCGGGGTAGCGTTCACCGAGGATGGATTGAGGCCGGTCAATACGGGCGCCGGAGTACTGACGGAGGTGACCTGCAAGGGCAGCGCGTTGGAGGATTGGCCGTCGGGATTGCGGACGTCGATGGTGGCGGTTACGGCGGCGACCAGCAGGTTGGCGGGGACGGTAGCGGTCAATTGCGCGGCCGATTGCAGGGTGGTCTGGAGGTTTGTACCGTTCCAACGCGCCGTGGCCCCGGGTTGGAAATTGGCGCCGTTGAGGATGAGCGTGAATGCGGCGGAGCCTTGCTGGACGGTGGCAGGGTTGAGCGAAGTGAGTGTGGGCGGCGGAGTGGTAGTTGTGACCTGGAAGTTGGCGGGAGGCGAAGTAAGCGTGTCCGGATTTCTGACGATGATGGGGAACGTGCCGGCGGTTGTGAGCAAGTTGGCCGGAATGGTTGCAGTGAGGGTGGTGGGATCGGCAAACGTTGTGGTGAGCTGGGTGCCGTTCCAAAGAATCAGGGCGCCGTTCTGGAAGTTTGTGCCTTTGACGGTGAGCGCAGTTGCAGGACTGCCGAGCGGGATGGCGTTGGGGGTGAGAGAAGTGATGGTTGGGCCCGCGCCGGTGATGGAGATGTTGCGCGGGGCAGAGGGTTGCCCGCCGGGGTTGCGCATCTGCAATTGTGCAGTGCCTGGGGTTTGCAGCAGGGTCGCGGGGATGGTGACAAAGGCGCGCGTAGGGGAAAAGAAGGCCGTGGTTACGGGGGTTCCGTTCCACAGGGCAGTGACGAGGGTTTGGAAGCCGGATCCATCGACGGTGAACACGGTTTGCGGGCTGCCGGCGGAAACGGAAGGGGGGGTGACACTGGTGATGGAGGGCGTGAGGCCGGTGATGGTGAAGTTGACGACGTTGGAGAGAAGGTTGGCCGGGGTGCGCAGTTGAACGGGGATCACGCCGGCGGCGTTGAGCATGCCGCTGGTGATGGTGGCGCGGGCGGAGGTGGGGGAATCGACAATGGTGGAAAGCGGAGTACCATCCCATTCAATGCGGGTATTGGGGACGATGTTGGTGCCCTGCACGGTGAGTGTAAAGGAAGGAGAGCCCGTCGGAGCGGTGTTCGGCTGGAGCGATTCGATGACGGGATTGGGCGGCAGTTGCAGAAGGACGGAGATGGTGTTTGCGGTATAGCTTCCGGTGACGAGGTCGAAGCGGTTGTCGTTGTTGAAATCGGCGGCGGCAACACCCACGGGGACGGGGCCCACGGGGAATGAGACGGGAGCCTGGAAGGCGCCGTTGCCAACGCCGGGGAGGATGGAGACTGTGTTCTGCGTCTGGTTGGTGACGAGGAGATCGAGCCGGCCGTCCTGGTTGAAATCGGCGGAGACGATGGTAGTGGCGGCGGGTCCGGAGGGGAACACGGTGGCGGCGGTGAACAGGCTGTTCTCACTACCCGTATTCAGGAGGACATTTACGCCGTTGTCGTAGTTGGCGGTGGCGAGATCGGGATAGCCGTCACCGTTGAGGTCGCAGGAGGTGATCCAGTTGGCAGGGCTGGCGACGGAACGTTCTGCAATGTCGAACAAGCCTACGTCGTTGTCGGGGTCGCGTATCAGGATCGTCAGGAAGGCAGAGCCGGCATTGGCGATGGCAAGATCCAGCCGGCCGTCGCCGGTGAAGTCAGCGGCGACGATGGAGTTGGGATTGATGCCGGTGTAGTAATAGTCGTATGAGAAGAAAAACCCTTCATCGTCGCCGAGCAGGATGGTGACGGAGTCGAAGCTGGGGTTGGTGACGGCGAGATCGATGTCGCCGTCGCCGTTGAAGTCGCCGGCGGCGAGAGCGCCGGGAGCCTCGTAGACAGGGTTAATGATGGGTTGCTGGAGGGCTCCGGTACACTGTGTTCCGTTGCGCTGGCCGAGGAAGGTGGCGATGGAGGCACTATCGAAATTGGCGACGGCGACGTCCGGGCAGTTGTCGGAGTTGAAGTCCGCGATAGCGAGGGATTGGGGGCCCGAACCGCTGGCGTAATCGACTCGGGGCGCGAAGGTGCCGTCTCCATTATTGAGGAAGACGGAGATGGTGCCGGCGGCGCGGTTGGCGACGATGACGTCCTGGCGGCCGTTGTTGCGGAGGCTGGCGGTGGCGACGTAGTAGGGTTGCGAGCCGGCGGGATAGTCGGCGCGGCTCATGCGGAGGTCGGAGAAATTGATCTGGGCTGAGGCGAGGCCGGCCCAATGGAAGAGGAAGAACGAAATAAGTTTAAGAGTGCCCACGGTTTACTGCGCTCGGCCTATGGTGAGTGTGAGTCCTTCAGCATATCTGTCTTTTCCTTAACAATCAACAGTATAAGTGTGGTGGGGTGCGGGGTGGTCCATGGCGGCGCAAAATCCCGCGGGTCAGATGTGCAACGCCGAATCCTTATTTTGCTGATGGCCACACTACCTCTGTGTGCGCAAACCGTCCCCCTGATTGCCGACACCTACATCGCCTCCGACAGCCCGGAGGCCAATTTCGGATCTCAGGAACGCATGCCGGTGGACGGCACTCGGCGCGCGCTGGTCCAGTTCTCGATACCCGCTATTCCGAGAGGTCAGACTCTGCGCGCAGCCACTCTCACGCTGTACGCCAGCCAGGTGGCCCGCCCGGGAATCATCGAAGCGGCGATGCTCACGGGCCGATGGACGGAATCGACGATCAACGCGCGGACGTTGCCCGCGGCCGCGACACGCCGGTTGACCAACATCGCCGTGTCCGCCTCCAATACGTACATCACGATCGATGTCACACCGTTCGTCGAACAATGGATTAGCGGCACCCCGAACCACGGTCTACTGATCTCGGCGGCGGCGGGAACCGCGGCTGTTTTCGACACCAAGGAGAACACGGCGACCAGCCATCCCGCGCGTCTGGAGTTGATTTGGCTGGGAACAGAAGGCGTCCCCGGACCGCCCGGTCGGCAGGGCCCCGCCGGAGCCACCGGGGCCACCGGACCTACTGGCCCGAAGGGAGATCCAGGGTTCACCCAGCAAGTCGCGCTCCGCCGCTGGAGTAAGCAACGCAGCCCTGTCCTGCAAATCCCGCTGGTGTATGACGTGCTGTTGGCCGTCAATCAGCCTCCTCCCAAAGTGCTGGGCATTGAAACCGATGGCGGCTCCGTGTATGTGATGATTTCCAACGGGCTCACCAAATTCCGCACTCTCGATGGAGCCCTAATCTGGCACCAGACCATTTCGGGCGCGCCCAACAATCTACCCTCCGCGGGAGCCACCCTTCTTCACGACGGTGGATTGCTCTGGCGCCTGCAGACGGATGCCCTGGTTCGCGTCAGGCCGGATAGCGGGGTGCAATCGCTCGCCTTGAATCTTTCCGGGAACACCTGGCGGATCGCATTTGACGGCATGCACCTGTGGCTGGCGGGGAACAACGGCGTCCGCAAGCTCAAGCCGACTCTCGGTGTTCCCGGTGATCTGCTCACCGTCGAAGCGGAGAACACCTCGATCAGCGACGTCAGTCAACTGGTTTGGGATGGCGAGCATATGTGGGCCGGAGTGGCATCGAGCGGATCGATTGTGCAACTATCCTCAAGCGGCCAGGTGGTGGCCGAACGGGAAGTATGTCCTCCCGGCGATCCGATGCCGGGAATGGTATTCGATGGCACCGCGATCTGGGTTTCCTGCGGTCCGCAAGGGATGCTCGCCCGCTGGAATACGGGCCGCGACGGCTTTCCGCAGGCACTCACCAAGATCAACGTAGGCGGCAGCCCCGGCATGCTCGAATTCGACGGAGAGGCGATCTGGGCGATCCGCACGGAAAGCGCCCCGGCGCCTTCGTTCGTCCGCATCGACAAGACCACGACGACAGCAACGCCCATCTCGTGGCCGGGCCTGTCGGAACCGGTGCTGCTGCGGTTCGACGGGCAGCACATGTGGGCCCTAATGAAGGTGGAAATCCCGGGCCTGCCGTCGGGGGCACTGGTGAAATTCTGATTTCCCTCCGGGCCGGCCAGCGGAACTGCTAGCCTAAGGAAATGCGTGGATTTTTGCTTCTGATCCCATTTCTCGTGCATGCGCAGGCCCCCGCGCCTAAGACCACCGCAGCACCCAAACCCGCTGCGGCAGCCAAGCCCGCCGCCAGTAAGCCGGTCGCGGCGGCGAAGCCCAAGCCCGCTGCCAGTGCCGCCAAGCCCAAGCCTGTCACCGCCGCAAAAGCAAAACCCACCGCGGCAGCCAAACCGAAGCCCGCCGTTGCTCCCGCGCTAACCACCGACGATCAGAAGGCAATCTACGCGCTCGGCCTGACCGTGCATCGGAACCTGGCCCAGTTCGATCTCTCACCGGCCGAACTCGGCATCCTCGCCCGGGCTCTTACCGATGCCACCGCCGGCAAACCCGCGCTCGATATCAACGAATGGGGTCCGCGCATCGAACCGCTCGCACGCTCCCGCGCCGACCGTGTCGTGACACGGGAAAAAGTCTCGTCGCAGGCCTATATTGATAAAGCGCTGGCCGTTCCCGGCACTTTGAAGACAGAATCCGGCATCCTCTACCGCGAACTGACCGCCGGCACTGGCCCGTCGCCGAAAGCGAGCGATTCCGTCAAGGTTCACTACCGCGGCACCCTGATCAACGGCAACGAATTCGACTCCTCCTACAAGCGCAACGAACCCGCTCAGTTTCCTCTGACCGGCGTCATCCCCTGCTGGACCGAAGGGGTTCAGAAGATGAAGGTGGGCGGCAAAGCGCTGCTGGTGTGCCCGTCCGACAAAGCATATGGGGACCGGGGACGCCCCTCGATCCCGGGCGGCGCCGCGCTCATTTTTGAAATCGAGTTGCTCGAAATCGCCCCTGTTGCGCAGTAGCTAACCGCGCCTTAGCAGTGCCCAAAGCGCGTAGCCGCCTGCCGCGGCGAAGGGCCCGAAGAAGATCAAACCGGGCACTCGCCGGGTGGACAGGATCCCCAAGGCAGCAATCAGCAGCACCACTCCGGAAATCCCCATGGCCACCACGCGCGCCCACATCGCATTTTCCTGCAGCCCGCGCCCGGTGAAGAAGCATAGGACAGCAAACAACAGTACCAGGAAGGCCACGCCAGCCAGGACGGCAAACACCGTCTGTCCCACTAACCCCAAGAATCCGAAGATCTTCCCCAACAGGCGAGCCCCGTCCACGAGGTAATTGACTAGCGACGGTCCCGCATGGCCGCCCGGGGATTCCGCCGGTGTATTCATGCGCAAGAAGATCGCCGACCCGCCGAAGAACAACACCGCCGCCAACGACGGAACTCCCATTACCAGCGCTGCCATCTGAAATCCGCTCGCCACCTGCCGCAACATCCCTAAAGGCTATCATCTTCGATACAATTCCCAATATGGCGGCAGCAGGGGCAGCCACACATCCCGGCCACCAGGCTCTGGTCGAATCCGTCGCCAGCAGTCAGGCCCTGTCGCGCTCTCCGGCGCTGCGCAAGCTGCTCCTTTATCTCTATGAGCACAGAGATCAGCCGGTCAGCGGATGCGCCATCGCTGTCGATGTGTTCGGCAAGCGAGAGGACTTCGATCCGCGCATCGACGCCACAGTCCGTGTGCAGATCTCCCGCCTGCGGCAAAAGCTGAAGGAGTACGCCGAATCGGACGGTGGCCATGGCGGCCTACGTCTTGTGATCCCGCAAGGCTCCCACAAACTCGAGTTCATCGAGGTGGCCGCTGCCGAGCCCAAACGCGCATGGCCACGGCCGGCGGGGCGGTGGATGCTGGCTGCCGCCTGCGTCGCACTGCTTGTCCTCGCGGGCGCCCTTGCCTGGACTAACTTCACTCTTCGCAACGAACTTGATCGGTCCACGCGCAACAACAAGCTTCCGGCTGTGTGGCAATCGATGCTCCGGCCGGGACGGCTCACGCGGGTCATCTACCCGATTCCCGTCTTCTACGTGTGGGGGCAACTGCGCGTTCGCGATGTCCTTATTAATGATCCCGAAGGGTGGCGCAACTCGCCCAATCTGGCTGCCCTCGTCGAACGTCTCGGCAAGCCACAAGTCTCCCAGTCCTATTCGGTAGCCAGCGACACCGCCGCGGCTATCCAGCTCACCCGGTTCCTCTCCAGTCATGGAGTGCCGCTCGAAGTGAGCCCCACCGCCAGCCTTTCGCTCGACAACTACGGCAACGAAAACCTGCTCTTTCTGGGTATCCCCCCGACCAACGCCGCGCTCGACAAGTACGTCGACCGAACGAACTTCTACCTTCTGCCCGGCAACGGCGCTGTCGGTAACCGTAAGCCCCTGCCCTCGGAACCGGAAAAATTCACCGGCTTTGCGGACCCCAAGAACCCCACCAGCCAGCGCCGCTTCGGCATCATCGCCGTCCTCCCCGGCCACACCCCGAACTCCAGCCTCATTCTTTTATCCGGACTGCACACCGCCGCTCTCGCCACCTTCCTCACTTCACCGCTGATCCTTGAAGATTTCACTTCCAAATGGGATCAGGCCCGGCGGCCTGATCATTGGGAAGCTGTCATAGAAACCCACCTCGAAGCTGGGGCACTTAAGGATGCCCGCCTTGCCGCCTTCCGGCCACTGCCCGTAACTCGCTGAAATCAATACGTAACAGCTTCGTAACGGACCTCTTGAAACTGGGTGCCGGCCGGAAATCAAT
>CALFYN010000921.1 GCA_937952345.1 uncultured Acidobacteriota bacterium | reverse complement strand
GAGAGAGGCGGTGTGATTCATGCGGTTGAGAGCGATTGGGACGGACAGGAAAGAGTTGGCGGACGGGAGGAAGAATTCGGGGTTGGGGCCATCGCCGCCGATCATCAGGACGCGGCCGTTGGTGAGGAGGGTGGCCGTATGGAAACCGCGGCGGAAGAGCATGGGGTTGACAGGGGTTACGGTGCGGTTGGAGGGTTGGAAGACTTCGGCGAGATTGAGGAAGCCTCCTGAGCCGGGGAGTCCGCCGGCGAGCAGCACGCGGCCGTCGGGGAGGAGGGTGGCGGTGTGGCTGTTACGGGCCGTCATGGTTCCGGCCGCGGTGAACGTGCCTGCATCGGGGTCGTAGATTTCCAGGGTCGCGACGGGGACGGGCGCTTGGGCGGAAGCGACGGACATGCCTCCGGCAACGAGTACTTTGCCATCAGGGAGGAGGGTGGCGGTGTGGTAGGCGCGTGCGCTTTGCATCGGGCCGGTGGGGAGGAAGGTGCGGGTGGCGGGATCGTAGAGTTCGGCGGACGGAAGGGTGGTGACGCCGGTTCCTTGGGGAGAAGTGCCGCCGGTGAGGAGGACTTTTCCGTTGCGGAGGAGGGTGGCGGTGTGGGCGACGCGCGAGGTAGTCATCGGGATGAGCCCGGTGGGGACTGGTGGCGCTGTGGATCCGCAGGGGCGGCCGTCGGCGAGGCGGCAGGGGCCAAGGATAAACTCAGCGGGGGCGCTCCAGGAGCTGAGGTTGCCGATGCTGTCCTGGGATCGGATACGCCAGAACCAGCCTTCGAGTTCGGTATCGGGGAAGAACTGGCAGAGCTGGATCGTGGTGGAGTCGCCGGGGGACGACATAGAGATGCTGACGATGGGAGAGGGTGCGCCTTGCCGCTCGACGGTAAGAACGACGGCGGTGACGGGTGTCCAGAGGAGTTGGAGGCGGAGGCCGGAGCCGCGGATGGGATCGATGGGGCAGGGGGTGGAGAGGGTGTTTTGCGGGACGGATTGCTTTTTGGTGGGGGCGAGGGGCGTGGGCGGTTCGAGGCCGCTGGAGCCGGGCGATGTGAGGAAAAGATGCACGCGGGAGGCGGCTGTTTCGAGTCCGGCCAGGTCGGCGCGGCCGTCGTTGTTGAAGTCGGCGGCGGTAAGGGCTGGGGGGCCGGAGGTAACGGCGAGTGCGGCCGATGGGGAGAAGGATGCATCGCCAGTGCCGGCGAAGACGGCGAGCGTCATGGGCTGCTGGAAGATGACGAGGTCGGTTTGGCGATCGCCGGAGAGATCGGCGGCGGCGAGCAGGCCGGCGGAAGCCTGGGCGGCGAATTCGGTGCGGCGGAAGGATCCGCTGCCGGAGTTGAGGAAGAGGAGGATTGCACCGTTGAGGCCGGGGCAGACGGCGGCGAGGTCGGGGGCGGAATCGTTGTTGAGATCGGCGGCAATGAGGTCGGAGCAGCCGGTGGAGGCGGAGAGGCTGACGGGGCCTCGGAAGGAGTTGTCACCGTTGCCGAAGTAGAGGACGAGTCCGCGTGAGAGGATGGCGACGTCGGGGATGGCGTCGTTGTTGAAGTCAGCGACGGCAAAGGCGGTGATGGAGGATTCGGGGCGGAGTTCGACGGGGGGATCGAAGGAGCCGTTGCCACGGCCGGTGAGGATGAGAATAGAGTCGGCCTGACGGCAGGTGAGGGCGATGTCGGGGATGGTGTCGTGATTGAAATCGGCGGGGATGAGACGCGTTGCGGAGCAGGTTTCGAGGGGCGTGGTTTTTGTGGGATGGAAGGCGCCGTCACCTTTGTTGAGGAGGACAGAGAGGTCGGCGGAGTCCTGGTTGGCGACAATGAGGTCTGGGAAGCCGTCCTGGTTCCAGTCGGCGGTGGCGAGGGCGGCGGGTCCGGCTCCGGTGTCGTAGCGGACAGGCTGGGCGATGGTTCCATCGCCGAAACCGTGGAGGATCCAGACGCCGTTGAGTCCCGTGGTGGTGACGGCGAGGTCGAGTTTTTGGTCGGAGTCGAAGTCAGCGCTAAGGATTGCGGTGGGGCGGGCCGGGCCGATGGTATGGGTGAGGGGCCAACGGGAGTCGTCGCCGGGGTTGCGGAAAACGGATAGGATGCCGGCGTCAGAGCTGGTGGTGACGGCGTCGGGGTGGCGGTCGTTGTCGAGGTCGGCAGCGGTGAGGAAGCCGGGAGTGGAGAGGGTGGCGACGGGATGAGGCTCAGAGAACTGGCCGGTGGCGGTGCCTTTGAGGAGGACCATGGAAGTGCCGCCCCGGAGGACCGCGAGGAGGTCGGGGTTGCCATCCTTGTCGAGGTCGGCGGAGGTGAGGTGAGCGAAGCGGCCGCACAGGTACCATTCGCCGGGGGAGAATCCGGTTTCGGAGGCGAGGAGGACGTAGATGTACTCGGTCAGCGTGCCGAAAGCGAGGTCGAGACGGCCGTCGTGGTTGAAATCGGCGGTAGTGACGTTGTAGACGGAGGTGCCGTCGGCGATGGTGATGGGTGGGAGGAATGCGCCGGTGCCATCACCGGGGAGTAGAGAGGCGTTACGGGTTTCAAAGTTGACGGTGACGGCATCGGGGAGGGAATCGCCGGTGAAGTCGCCGGTGACGAGGAAGGTGGGGTCGGTTCCGGCGAAAAAGGGAACGGCGGCGCGGAGTTGCCGGTTGCCCTGGCTGAGGAGGACGGAGACGGTGTTGGCGTTGCGGTCGGAGACGAGGATGTCGGGGAAGGAATCGCGGTTGAGGTCGGCGGCGGCGATGCGGAAGGGGGTGGGGGGAGCGGGGTGGAAGACGGGAGCGGAGAAGGCGCCTGTGCCATCGCCAAAGAAGAGGAAGACGGCGTTGCGGGAGCCGTCGACGCCGGCGAGGTCGGCGTTGCCGTCGTTGTCGAAGTCGGCGGTGGTGAGAGACCAAACGGCGGGGAGGCGGAGGAGGGTGGGGGGCTCGAATGTGCCGTTGCCTTTGCCAAGGAGCAGGGAGATGCCGACGTTATAGCCGGGGACGGCGATGTCGGGGATGGCATCGTTGTTGAAGTCGGCGATGACAGGGATGTCGGTGCGGCCGAGGTTGATGTCGGTCAGTTGGAGGTGGAAGCGGGAGCCGAAGTAGAGATCCTGGGCTGGGAGGAGGGTGGAGAGGAGGAAGAGCAGGCTGATCCGGCACATGGCGTACTCCTTTCGGCCAGACGAACCTTGCGGTCGTGGGTCGTTAAAAGAGAGAGCATTTTGAGGGCCAGAGCGGAGATGGTTTATTGGCCAAAGACGTAGAGGGTGCGGCCGGCGGCGATGGCGATGTGTTGTTTGCCTTCGATGTGGAAGGAGATGGGGTTGGCCATGACAGGGCCGCCGCCCTGGAAATCCCAGAGGGGTTTGCCGGTGCGGGCGTCGAGGGCGAAGATGTTGCCTTCGTTGGAGCCGGAAAAGACGAGTCCGCCGGCGGTGGAGAGGAGTCCGGACCAGGGCGGGGTGACGAGCCGGAATTCCCATGCTAGGCGGCCGGTGGCGGCTTCGAGGGCGCGGATGGCTCCCCATTGCTCTTTTTCGGGGATGCGGGTTTCGCCGCCGCCGGCGAAGAAAGTGCCGGGTTTGTATTGGGCTTCACGTTTGTAATAGGTGGAGCCGACTTCGCGGGTGGCTACGTAGACGAGGTTGGTCTGGGGGCTGTAGGAGGGGCTGAACCAGACGGTGGCTCCGTTGAGGCTGGGCCAGACGAGGGTGCCTTGCTCGCTCGGTTCCATGTTGGGGATAAGGATGGGGCGGCCTTTGTCGTCGAGGCCTTTGGCCCAGGTTTGTTTGGCGTAGGGGCGGCCGGCGAGGAATTCGCCGGTAGTGCGGTCGAGGGCGTAGTAGAAGGCGTTGCGGTTGGGGTTGACGATGAGCTTGCGAGTGCGGCCGCGGACTTCGGTGTCGATGAGCAGGGGGACGTGGGTGGCGTCCCAATCGTGGGTGTCGTGGGGGGTGAATTGGAAATGCCAGCGGAGTTTGCCGGTGTTGGCATCGAGGGCAACGAAGGAGCAGGTATAGAGATTGTCGCCTTTGCGCGAATCGCCGTTCCAGTCGGGGCCGGGGTTGCCGATGCCCCAGTAGACGAGGTTGAGATCGGGGTCGTAGGCGCCGGTGACCCAGGTGGAGGCTCCGCCGGTTTTCCAGCTATCGCCGGCCCAGGTTTCGTGGCCGGGCTCGCCGGGTCCGGGGATGGCATAGAAGCGCCATGCGAGTTTGCCGGTGGCGGCGTCGTAGGCATCGACGAAGCCTCGGATGCCGGCTTCGCCGCCGCTGACTCCGACGAGGACTTTGTCCTTGATGGCGAGCGGGGCGAGGGTCATGGAGTAGCCGGGTTTGTAATCTTCGACTTTGGCGGCCCAGCGCTGCTGGCCGGTTTTGAGGTCGAGGGCGATCAAGTAGCAATCGAGGGTGGCGACGTAGAGCTTGTCGTCGAGGATGGCGGGTCCGCGATTGACACGGCCGAAGCCGATGGATTGGTAGTCGGCGGGGATGGGGCGCTCCCAGGTCCAGATGGGGCGGCCGGTTTTGAGATCGAGGGCGGCGGCTTTGTTGGGGGCGCTGATGTACATGACGCCGCCGTCGACGATGGGCGAGGTTTCGACGCGGTTGAGGTCGAATTGATAGGCCCATTTGACGCGCAGGTTGGCGACGTTGGCGGGGGTGATTTCGGCGAGGGGGGAATAGCGGTGGCCGGAGTAGTTGCCGGAGTAGGTGAGCCAGTTGCCGGGCTCTTTGTGGGCGTTGGCGATGCGATCGTAGGGGACCTGGGCGGTGGCCGTGATGGCGGCGCACAGAATAAGCATCCTCCACATAGGAGTTGAGTATAGCTTGTTCCCTGCGCTAAGACGGGGACCGGTTCAAGGCGGGCAGATTCATGCGCCGGAGGGCGGCGGCGAAGCGCGGATCGCCGTAGAGGCGTTCGAGACCGGTCCAGGGCAGCACGCACACCCACGCGAGCCACGCGTGGTGGGGTTGGAATTCGAGCCAGCGGAAGCCTGGTCCAGTTCGCCCAGTGCGGCATGGATATTCATGCGTCAAAAGGCGTGCCAAGGAGTGAGGGGCTGCTGTTCGAGTTCCGCGAGAATCTGGTGAGCTTCCGCCGTGCGGCCGGCAGCAGCATAAGCCGGGCCGAGTGCCCAGCGGTAGTTGGGCGTGATTTCGGCGAGATGGCGGAGAGTGGAGATCGCCGCGGCCTCTCATTGGTGGCCGGATTTATCGGCCGT
>CALFYN010000920.1 GCA_937952345.1 uncultured Acidobacteriota bacterium | reverse complement strand
ATCTCCTTGCGGAGAACCTGCCGCCATTCTTCCAGTTCCACCCGCAGCCGGTCCAGATCCTCTCCGCGCGCCAGGCACGACCGGTATGACCAGAGCATCACTTCCACCAAACACCGGTGCGACCGCAACACCAGGCACGAATGAACGAACTTCGCATGATCCAGATGATCTCCGAACATCCCTCGCATGCCGGTAGCTGCGTTCATCCTCGCCGCCAGCAGCGGTCCGAATGCCTCATACAACTTCGCGCACACGGGAGTCACCCGCCCCATCGCGGATTCCACCTGCACACTGAGTTCGGAAACATTCCTGGTCATGAAACTCCCATTCGCGGGCTAATAGATCCTTAGCATCTCTACCCCGTGCCGCGCCACCTGCCGTTCCACCCCGCCCGTCCGCTTGCTCAACTCCTTCTGCCGCCACACATCCCGCACCTTCTTCACGCCGCTTAACTCCAACTCCCGCCATTGCACTCCAATCGTGCCGGCTTTGTCGCCGAGGTTGAATAAGCCCACCGCCACCGATCCGTCCTCCAGCGGCTTCGCCAGCACCAGTTCGTCTTCCGTCCGCCGCACAATTCGCGCCTGCTTGCCCAGCGCGTCCTGATTCACTTCGATCACTTCACCGTTGCAGAGCACATTCAACGTAAATTCATCCAGTCGCGACATCAGCCCGGAATAGAATAGCGGCGACGCCATCAGCGCCCACATCGACATGTAAGAATACTGCTCGTCAGCGGTCAATGAACTCCGCCGCGGAGCCTGCCGCTGATCGCGTGCATTGCCCACCCATCCGATCAGAATGTAGTCCGGATCATTCCACCTCCCCGGCCCCGCATACTCCGCCAACTGCGCGTTTTTCAACCCAATCGAATAAAAGCCCGGCAATCGTGAATCCTTTTCCAATCCCAAGTCCCCCGTCGTCCGCCAGCTATGCCCGCCCACATCTCCACCCCATTTCCAAACTTCGCCCATGCCATACTGGCATAAATTCATCTGAATATCTCGATTTTGCTTCCGCAACAGCGCCCCCATGAGTGCATAAGGCTTTTTCAGATCCGCCAACTCCTTCCCTCCGGCGACGCGGCCATAGGAACACCAATCATATTTCAGCAAATCGAAACCCCACTCCGCGAACTGCCTCGCGTCCTGCTCCTCATACTGATAGGAGCCCACGAACTTCGCGCACGTCAGCGGGCCGGGCGAGGTATACGTCCCCGCCTTCAATCCCAGCGAGTGGATGTAGTCCGTCAACCCCTTCATGTCCGGAAACCGCTTGTTCGGCACAATCCGTCCCGCGCTGTCCCGTGCCGGCCCCGACAAATCCGCATCTTCAGAACCAGGCTTTTTCATCCAGCAATCGTCGATGCTCACGTAGGCATAGCCGAAATCCGCCATGCCGGATTCCACGATCACCTGCGCCGCCTCGCGGATGGTTCCGTCGGTCACCCTGTCATAATGCGTGTACCAATGATTCCAGCCCATCGGCGGAGTCAGCGCCAGCTTGTCGCCCACAACAATCGTGAACACCCGCTCGCTGCGCCCATGCTGGTTCGAAGCCCGCAACTGCACACGGTACTCGCCATCCCGCCCAGGCGACGTCCCACGCAGAATCCCGCCCTCCAGCGCAATGCCCGAGGGCAGTCCCGCGGCCTCAAAGCGCAACGGCTTTTCCCCCGTGCACGGAATGCGGAACAGGAAAGGCTTCCCCGCCCTCACGCCAATCAATCGTGGTCCCTGCAACCGCGGAGCCGGCGCGGGCTTCGGCGTCCGAATCTCCGCCGCCTCCTCCGCCACAAGCGTAACCGCCAAAATCGTCAGAGCGAATCCGATCACGGTTCACCCCCTTTGCTATTACCATCTCACAACACGGACTTCGGCCTCGCCCAAACGCCCAGCCTCAGTGCTACCTTGAAACCAATGGGCGGTGCTTCCGATACCGCGCCCGTGCTTGCCATTGATCACGACCAGCGCTTCAAGACCTTACTCGAGACGTTTTTCTTCGAGTTCCTGGAATTATTCTTTCCGAGTTTCGCTGCTTCCCTCGATCGGAACTCCATTGAGTTCCTGCAACAGGAAGTCTTCGCCAGCCTCTTGGACGGCGCCGAATACCACGCCGACATCGTGGTCAAGGCGCGGTTCAAGGAAACGCCGGCCTTCCTGATCGTTCACATCGAACACCAGAGCACCACCTCCCGCGAGTTTCCGCGCCGCTTCTTCCGATACTTTTCCTTGCTCATGGAGAAGTACGACATCCCGGTCTATCCAATCGTGATCTATTCGCACGATAAGCCGCGGCGCAAGGAGCCCGATGCGTACAGGCTCGGTTTCGCCGATGGCGAGGTGCTGCGCTTCCAGTATCGAGTGGTGCAGTTAAACCGGCTCCCCTGGCGCAGGTTTGTGAAAAGGGCCAACCCCGTGGCGAGCGCGTTGATGGCTAAAATGAAGATAGCCGTCAGGGACCGGCCGCTCGTCAAGCTGGAATGTTTGCGGCTGCTGCTGACTCTACGGCTCGACCCGGCCCGGATGCGGCTGATTGGGACTTTTGTGGATTCCTACCTGCGGCTGAACGAGCGGGAGGAGCGGTTGTTCGCCAAGAAGTTGGAACAAGGGAAATGGAAGCCAAAGGATAAGGAGGCGATCGTGGAGTACGTCACCAGTTGGGAAGAACGGGGTCTGGCGAAAGGTCTGGCGGAAGGCCGCGCGGAAGGTCGCGCGGAAGGCCGGCTGGAGGCCCTCCGCGAAATGCTCATCGATGTGCTCTCCACTCGCTTTGGAACTTTGGATGCCAGTATTCTGAATCGCATTCAGAAGATCCGCTCCGCCCCGGATCTGAAAGACCTCGCCCACCGGGCTCTCACAGCCTCTTCCCTGAACGAACTTGGTTTCGACTTGCCAAACGCTTGACAGCACCCCCGCACAACATCCCTTTGACTCGTTTCCCGTCAATCGGGTATGCTGCGGAAAGTCGCTGGGCCGTCCTTGCCACCCCACGTAGCAAATAGAAGGAGAACACAACAACATGTCGAATGCCTCCGTTTCAGGAGCAGAATTCAAGGAGCAACTGCGCCAAGGCGCGCCGAAAATGGGCTTGTTCGTCAACTCGCACAGCCCAACGGTCGCCGAGCAGCTCGCCCACACCGGTTACGATTGGCTGCTGGTTGACACGCAGCACGGTCCCATGGACCACGAAAAGCTTTCCGCCATGCTCTGCGCCATCGGTAGCGGCGGCGCCAAATCGATGGTTCGCGTTTCCGGCTTCGATGACCGCGCCGGCATCCAGCAGGCCCTCGACCTCGGCGCCGACGGCGTCCTAGTCCCCTACATCAACAACGCCGAAGAAGCACGCCAGGCCGTCAGTTGCTGCCGCTATCCCACCGCCGGCACGCGCTCGGTCTATTTCCCCCAGCGCAGCACGAACAAAGCCGGCCTCCTCGGCTACGTGCCCAACGCCAATAAGAACATCATCGTCGCCCTGCAAGTCGAAACCGCGTCCTGCATCGAGCACATCGCCGAAATCGCCGCCGTCCCGGGTGTCGATATCCTCTTCCTCGGTCAGAACGATCTCTGCATGTCCATGGGTCTCTTCGAAACCTACGTGTTCCCCGAAATGTACACCTCGCCGGAACTCTTCGCCGCCACCGACAAGCTGATTGCCGCAGCCAAGAAGAACAACATCATCCTCGGGCTCTTCCTCTTCGGCACCGCCCGCGTCGGCGAGTTCCTCGACAAGGGCTTCACCTTCATCTCCATCGGCAACGATTTGCACCACGTGCTCACGCAGGCCGGCGCACACATCGCCGCCCTGGAAGGTATCGCACAGGAAAAAGGAAAAACCTGGGCTCGTCGCCCCACCAACCTGCTCTAACTTACCCTTCACTCGGGACGGGTCCCAGGGCCTGTCCCGCCCCATAGCCCCCCGATTCCTCAACGAACAACGAGTTCGCAATCACCGCCGCAAACAGCAGGCATCCCGCCCCCATCACAAACGCCGAAGGATATCCAAACCGGTGCGACAGGAACCCTGCTGCAAAGGAGCCGCCTCCCACAAAGGCATCGTAAAACGCGCTCAATCCCCCAATCACTGAGCCGCGATCCCCCGGCGCTGTCCGCCGCAAAATGGTTGTCGCCACACACGACCAAGGGAAGGAGAATCCGAATCCCAACAGCCCCGCCGCGAACACGGCAACCACTGGCCGTGGACCCAGCGCCAACAGCACCAGTCCTGTCGCCATGCATCCCAATCCGCCGAAGAATAGCGCCCGCGGAGGCAACCGGTCCGGCAATCCGCCCAGAAACAGCCGCGACGTGAGAATCACTGCCGCATACGCCGAAAATGCCGCCGGCCCCGAGTTCCCATAGCTCGCCAAATGCAGAATCACAAACCCCGCCATCACCGGATAATGCACATTCACAAACCCCACCGACAACCCCGCCTGCCAGAATCCCTGCGGCTTCCAATTCGCCGCCCGATGATGCTCCTCGGGCTTGTAATGTTCTTCCACGAAGCTCAGCAGCGCCATCGCCGCCAGCGCGCTCAGGCATTGAAACAGAGCCGCATTCGCAAACGATCCCAGCCAGTGCCCCACCACTGGACCCGCCGATATCCCGCCCCAAATTCCGCCGCTCAAATACCCCAGTGATTGCCCGCTGCGCAGCAATCCGCCCAATTCCACCACCCACGTCGCCGCTCCCGTGTAGAGGCAAGCCTCGCCGAATCCCTGCAATACGCGCCCCGCGTAAGCGCTGCCCAACCCAAGAGGAAGCAGGTACACCAACCCGGCCGCCGAACAGCACCCCAGCCCCAGCAGGAACGTGATCTTCCGCCCGCGCCGGTCGGCCAGCGGCCCCGATAGAAAGCGCGAAGCCAGCGCCACCAGCGAGAAAATCCCAATCACGAATCCCACGGTCCGGTCCGACCCGCCCAGGTCATGGCGCACATGCGGCGCCAACCCGGGCATCACCGTCCCGATCCCAAGAAATCCCAGAAATGTTGCTGCAATTACGGTCCAGAAGCGAGAACTGAACTCGTGCGGAGTTAAGACCATCTATCTTTTCAGGATATCGCATCGCGAGTCCCTGAAAATCAGGTCTGGTGAACCTCACGCTCCACATAGTGGTACGCCACGCCCGCCACCCGAAAGCCGATCACCTCATACGTCGCCCGGGCCTCATCCGTGCCCGGCGTCAACCACATCAGATCCCCGCCCCGCGCAAAGTGGTCCCGCACCAGTACGCTGCTCAACGTCGCAGCCACGCCTCGCCGCCGGGCCTCGGGCACAGTCCCGACCCCCGCCAGTTCACACGTCGCACCCCAAGGCAGCACCGATCCCACACCCGCATCCTCACCATCC
>CALFYN010000919.1 GCA_937952345.1 uncultured Acidobacteriota bacterium | reverse complement strand
TGGTGGCGGGACAGAATCCGGATACGGCGGTGCATTCCAACCGCTCGCGCGTGACGTTGCAGTACCGCGCGTCGCCGGCCACGGATCTGTCGTTTGGCGCGGGTTTCACGCGAGTCACCTCGTTGCTCGCTCCGGAGCCGAATGCGGTCGGGCCGCGCGTGCGCATGGGCTATCAAATCGAGGAGCTAGGCCCGGACAGCCACTTCCCAATCGAGCGGGCGCAGAACACATTCCGCTTCGGGCTGGTGGGGGCGCACCGCATTGGTGGCGGGCGGCACACGCTGACCTTCGGCGGCGATGCTTCGCGGCAGCAACTGAACGGAATCGAAAGCAACAACTCGCGGGGACTGTTCTGGTTCACCAGCAACTTCGGGCGTCCGGCGATTCAGAACCTTTTGGCGGGCACGGCGACGACGTATGAAGTCAACGTCGGCGAGTTCTCGCGGGGGTTCCGCAATTGGGGCGCGAATCTGTTCGTGGCCGATCAATGGCGGGTGAACTCGCGGCTTTCGATTTACTACGGACTGCGCTATTACCTGGAAAGCGCTCCCTATGAGGTCAACGGATGGAATCCGATTCCGTACGGGTGCGATTGCAACAACATCAGCCCGCGTTTTCATATCGCGCTCCAGTTGCCGCGGCAGTGGGTGCTGCGCACGGGGTACACGACGTCGTTCGATCAGATTCCGGCGGTGACGTACGCGCAGGTGCGCTACAACCCGCCGCATTCCTTCTACATTCAGGTGCAGACGCCCGATGTGCTGAATCCGCTGAAGAACATCGATCTGCGGAGCGGCGGGGCGCGCACGTCGCCGACGTTCCTGTCCGAGGATTTCGTTTCGCCCTACGCGCACCAATACAACTTCAGCCTGGAGCGCAAGTTCGGGCAGATGAATCTGCGCATGGGCTATTTCGGCAGCCGCACCCTCAAGCTGATCAATTCGTTCATTGAGAACCGCGCCGAGCCTGTTCCCGGCATCCCGCTGACCACGGCGACGGTGGATCTGCGCCGCCCCGACCCGCGGTATTACGACACACGCCACATTGTGAACGCGGGGATCGCGTACCTGGACGGCGGGCAAATCTCGATGGATCTGCCGCGCTTTGCCGGGAACACGTTCGGGTTCTCGTACACGTTCTCCAAGGCGATCGACGAAGGTCCGGATTATACTTCCACGGCGGCCAACCGCGACATCGCGCGCGGGCGGGCGCAGGCGCAGTACGAGTCGCTGAAAGACCGCAGGGGACTGAGCAATTTCGATTCGACGCACGCGGTGATCCTCTATCAGAATTGGGATCTGCCGCGATTCTCGAGCGGGCGCGGATGGGCGCACTGGCTGCTCGACGACTGGCAGTGGTCGAGTTCGGCGCTGCTCAAATCAGGGACGCCGCTGACGTTGTATGTGGGCAGCGACGCGCCGGGCTTCGGCAATGTCGACGGCGGGCCGAGCGACCGGCCCAATATTCTCGATCCGTCGATCCTGGGCAGCACCATTTCCCATCCCGATGTTGCGCCGATCATTCTGTCGCGCGACAAGTTCGGATTTATTGTGCCGGGCGAACGCCGCGGTTCGCTCGGGAAAGGAGCGTTCCGCAAGGCCGGAATCGCCAACTGGAACGGCGGCTTCACGAAGCGCTGGAAGTTGGGCGGAGTGAGCGAGCGCACGGTGCAGTTCCGCGCCGAGGCGTTCAATCTGGGCAATCATCCGCAGTTTGATGAGCCGAACCGCAATCTGAACGCGACGGCGTTCGGGAAGATCACCAACACGTTGAACGATGGCCGTATTTTCCAGTTTGGTTTACGCCTGATTCTGTAGTGGTTGCGGAAGAGATACAATTCTCCCGTGAGACCAAAAACCGTTCTAATCCCCGCATTTTGCCTTGTTGCCGCGGTTGCCGCCTTCAGTTTTGGACGTCCCGCGGACATCCCATTCGAAAAGCATGTCCTCGATCTCGGCGCGAACGAATCGGTGAGCGTCGCCGATTTGAATGGCGACGGAAAGCTGGATATCGTGTCGGGCGAGAACTGGTATGCCGGTCCGAAGTGGACCAAGCAGCCGTTCCGCGAGATCTATTTCTTCAATAACTACATCGACAATTTCAGCGATCACACAATTGACGTGAATGGCGATGGCCGGCTGGACGTGGTGAGTTGCTCCTGGTTCAGCAAGCGGCTGGTCTGGTATGAGAATCCGGGCAAAGGCGCGAAATGGCCCATGCATGAGATCGACAGCGGGAACAACGTGGAGTTCTGCTGGCTGGTGGATCTGGATAACGACGGCAAGGCGCGGGAGTTGTTGCCGCAGTTCGGCGGGGCGAAGTCGAACACGGCGTGGTACGAGATCAAGGACAAGAAGTGGGTAAAGCATGTGGCCAGCCCGAGCGGTTACGGGCATGGGATCGGCGCCGGCGACGTCAATGGCGACGGGCGGGCGGACATCCTCACTCCGAAGGGCTGGCTGGAGGCACCGGCCGATCCGCGGCAGGAGAACTGGACGCTGCATCCGGATTGGGACTCGAAGGCGCATCTGGGGTTCATTTACGTCCATGACGTGAATGGCGATAAACGGAATGACGTTGTCACGACGAATGCCCACGATTACGGCATTTTCTGGATGGAGCAAACGGCGGCGGGGAAATTCGAAAGGCGGATGATTGAC
>CALFYN010000918.1 GCA_937952345.1 uncultured Acidobacteriota bacterium | reverse complement strand
TCGTTGTGGCATCCAACGCAGTTGGCCCTCATCAATACTGGATAAACGTCCGTGGCGAAATTCGGCGGCGCGGCCATCGCCCCGGCGGAGACACTAATCGCGAACAGCGTGCGAAGCATCGGATTCATCGCTCCCTATTCTTTCAAGTTCCGGAACGATATGCTACTGGGATGTCCCTGCTCAGTCTTCTCCTGCCGTGCGCCATGTCTCTGTTCGCATTGGAGCGTCCCGGCGTCGAGTTTAAAGTGTTCCAGTTCCCCGCCCATCAGATCCCCCGCATCGACGGCAACACCGACGATTGGGCCATGGTGCCGGAATCTTATGCCATCGGCAGCGATCAACTCAAAGACACAGTCAACGGCACGGCACACAACAAAGAAGATCTCGATGTGAAGGTAAAAGTGGGTTGGGTGAAGGGCATGAACCGCCTCTACTTTCTCTATGAAGCCTCGGACAATTACTGGGATTTTCAAAGCAATGACCTCCACAACGATATCTTCGAGGTCGTCGTTGATGGCGATCTCTCCGGTGGGCCATTCATCAAGCAGATGCATCCCCATGCCGGCCTGGACAAAAACGAAGCGCACTTCTCCTTCCACGGAGTCCACGCGCAGAACTACCACATCTTCACACCCGCCGAAGGCAAGGACTGGACCATGGTCTGGGGATGCCAGCCCTGGATCCGCGAACTGCCCTATGCGAACGCCGCCTACAAGTACAATTTCCGCCACGGGCAGAAGGGCAAGCTGATCCTCGAGTTCTACATCACGGCCTTCGACTACGCGGCCTATGAAGGCCCCGCGCGGTCCGTTGAATCGAAGTTCGTGGAGAACAAAGTGATCGGTCTATCCTGGTCCATTCTCGATTACGATGACGACAAAGCATCGAAGTACCGGGGCTTTTGGAACCTGTCGCACAAGACCTCGATGTACGGCAATGCATCGGATCTTGTTGCCTTCCGCCTCATGCCGATCGAGCCGTCGTTGCGCAAGCCGATCGAAGCCGAGTGGTCTTTCCAGGTGATCGACATGAATCGCCGCCTGGTGGCCTTTGAAGACCGCTCCCACGGCGAGATCACCTCCTGGCGATGGGATTTCGGCGATGGCGCCTCCGCAACCCAACAACACCCGCAGCACGCCTACGCCAAGCCCGGTGAATATGTCGTGACTTTGTACGTCGAAGGTCCGAATGGGAAAGCCCGGCGTGCCAAGGTTTGGGATGTGGTGCTGCGCTAACGCCGCCGGTGCAGTGAGATAACCTGAGAAGACCGATGCTGACCAAGACCGTGCCCTTCCTCCTGCTTTGCTCCATTCTGGCGCCCGGAGCCGAAAACTGGCCTCAATTCCGCGGGCCCGACGGCACCGGCCACTCCGACGCCAAAGGGCTGCCCCTCAGTTGGAGCGAGACACAAAACGTTGTCTGGAAAACCCCCATTCACGACCGCGGTTGGTCCTCCCCCGTGATATGGGGCAAGCAGATCTGGTTGACCTCGGCTAGCAAAGACGCCCGGCAACTGTTCGTCTTCTGCATCGACCGCGACACCGGAAAGATCATCAAGGATTGGAAACTGTTCGATGTCGCGCAGCCGCAGTTCATCCATGCATTCAACACCGCCGCATCGCCCACGCCGGTGATTGAAGAAGGCCGCGTCTACATTACGTTTGGCTCGGCCGGCACCGCAGCTATCGACACCAAGACCTTCAAGGTGATCTGGGAACGCCGCGACATCGAGTGCAACCACTTTCGTGGCGCGGGATCGTCCCCCGTCATCTTCCGCAACCTCCTCCTCATGCACTTCGACGGCAGCGACCGGCAGTTCGTCATGGCTCTGGACAAGAAGACAGGCAAGACGGTTTGGCAAACAAAACGCTCCATCGACTTCCAGGATCTCGATAAGAACGGAAAGCCCGCCGCCGACGGCGATCTCCGCAAAGCCTTCGCCACCCCGCAAGTGGAGCGACTGAACGGCCGCTGGGAGATGATCAGCCTTGGCGCCAAAGCCGCCTATTCCTATGACCCCATGACCGGCAAAGAACTGTGGCGCGTGGAAGAGCGCGGCCAGCACTCCGCCAGCACACGCCCCGTAATCGGACACGGCATGATCTTCTTCCCCACAGGCTTCTCCGCCGGGCAATTGCTCGCCGTGCGCACGGGCGGCGAGGGACTGATCACCGATACCCACGTGGCCTGGAGAGTGAAACGCAGCGTCCCCAACAAGCCATCCGTTCTCCTCGTCGACGACCTCATCTATATGATCGGCGACGCCGGCGTAGCTAGCGCGATCGATGCCAAAACCGGCGAACAAGTCTGGCAGCAGCGCATCGCCGGCGAATACTCCGCCTCCCCCGTCTACGCAGACGGAAAGCTATGGTTCTTCAGCGAGGACGGCAAGACCACCGTGGTCAAACCCGGCCGCAATTTTGAGATCCTGGCCGAGAATCGCCTCGAAGACGGATTCCTCGCTTCCCCTGCCATCTCCGGCAAGGCGTTCTTCCTGCGAACCCGCACCCATCTCTACCGCATCGAGCAAAAGTAATTCCGTAACGCATTTTTTACAACTCCGTGCAGATTGCGTCATCTCTCCTAGTAGCGGCGCTGACCGGCGTTCGCATCCCCTGATCTCAACAATCTGACAACCCAAAAGATTCACCCAAGGAGAA
>CALFYN010000917.1 GCA_937952345.1 uncultured Acidobacteriota bacterium | reverse complement strand
AATATTCGGATGATTCAACTGCGCAATCGTCCGCGCTTCCCGCTCAAACCGCTCGGAAAAATTCTCCTGCGCCACCTTGATCGCAACAATCCGATCCAGCCGCGTATCCCTGGCCTTATACACCTCCCCCATCCCGCCCGCCCCAATCGCGGCAAGAATCTCGTAGGGTCCCAGTTTGTCTCCGGCGGAAAGCGCCATGGCGTTTCCAACAGTCTACATGATGAAATCGCCGATGGTATGCAAACGAAACCGGAGGCTACTCCCCCGGACCCTCATCATCCAAATCCCCCACCCGGTTCTCAAACTTCGTCAGGCTATGCAGAAACACCAGCCCCACCTTCCCCGTCGGCCCGCTCCTCTGCTTGGCGATGATCAACTCCGCCAGCCCCTTCAAATCCGTCCGGTCCGGCTTATACACCTCTTCCCGGAAAATGAAATTCACCACGTCCGCATCCTGCTCAATCGATCCCGACTCGCGCAAATCGCTCAACTGCGGACGGTGGTCCCCCTGCCTCGTATCCGGAGCACGGCTCAACTGGCTCAGCGCGATCACCGGCACTTCCAGTTCCTTCGACATCAGCTTCAACCCGCGCGAGATCCCGCTCACTTCCTGCACCCGGCTGTCGAACTTCCCCTTGCCGGTCATCAGTTGCAGGTAGTCCACAATCACCAGGTCCAGCCCGTGTTCCTGCTTCAGCCGCCGCACCTTGGCATGAATATCCATCACGTTCGTCGACGCCGTATCGTCAATGAACAGCTTCGCCTCCACCAGTTCCGCCGCCGCCATCTGCAACTGCCGCCGTTCCCCCTGATTCAAAAACCCCGCCCGGAACTTCTGGCTGTCCACCCGCGCCGCCGCGCACAACAACCGCGTCAGCAACGACTCCTTCGACATTTCCAGCGAAAACACCGCCACCGTCTTCTGCAGCTTTGCCGCCACGTGATAGGCGACATTCAGCACCAGCGCTGTCTTCCCCATCGCCGGCCGCGCCGCAATGATGATCAGTTCCCCCGGCCGCATGCCCCCAGTCTTCTCGTCATACTTTAAGAATCCCGTGCTAACCCCTTGAATCCGCTTACTCGGATCGAGAAACGAATTCAGCCCGCCTTCATACCCCTCAATGATCTGCCCGGGGGTAGCCAGCCCTGCCCCATTGCGGCTGTCGCCCAGCTTCAGCAGTTCATCGCCCGCCGCCGCCAGGATGTTCTCCGCCTGTTCATCCCCCGCCACACACCGGTCGATGATGCGCTGGCTCGACAGAATGATCCGCCGCAACATCGCCTTCTCTTTGACGATCCGCACATAGCTTTCCAGATTCGAGATCTGCGGCAGCCCGTCATCGAGCGAAACCAGGTACCCCAACCCGTCCACGCTCTCCAACTGCCCGTGGCGCATCAATTCATTGGCCAGCGTCACCCGGTCAATGTGCTCGTTGCGCTCATGCAGATCCATCATCCGCAGGAAAATGCGGCGGTGTTTTTCGAGGCTGAAGTCCTCCGCCTCCAGCACTCCCCCCACATACAGCATGGCTTCCGCGTCCACCAGAATCGACCCCAACACAAACCGTTCGGCGTCGATATTGGCGGGAAGCCCCTTTTCGAAAATGGCATCGCCCGTGGCCATGAAAGATCCTATCCCTTATCCCTCATCTTACCCCCGCCGGCCTGTGGATTCCGCAGTGGATTTCCACTTTCGTTTTCCACAACGGCCTACCCCCCTAAGCCAATACAAACAAATAGCATACCAAATCAACCCACCACGTTTTCCTCAGTTTTCCACAGCCCTACCCCGATACCGAGGTCAATTCCATCACCGCCGCCGTCAGCTTATCGAAACTCACCGGCTTCGACAGATAGGCATCCGCCCCTGCCTCCAGGCATTTCTCCCTGTCCCCCGGCATGGCGTTGGCCGTCAACATGAGGATGGGGACGCGCCCTCCCGTGGACGCCTCACGCTCCCGGATGAGCCGCGTCGCCTCCAGCCCGTCCAGTTCCGGCATCTGCACATCCATCAACACCAGATCGAAGTGCTTATGCCCGGTCAGCAGGAAGGCTTGCTTGCCATCGGTGGCCACCTCCACCTCGTGCCCCTGCCGCTCCAGCATCCGCACCACCAGCTTCTGATTGATCAGGTTGTCCTCGGCTACCAGCACACGCAGGCTCTTCACTTCCGCACGGCCAACCAGCGCCGCCGCCAGCCGCCCCAATTCCCCCGGAGTCGGTTTCACCTGCGCCAGCGCCTGCTCCTCGCCACAAACCGGGAATGGGATGCGGATGAGAAATTCGCTCCCCCGGCCCAACTCGCTCTCCAACGCGATCTCGCCCTGCATCAGCACCACCAGCCGCTGGCAGATCGCCAGCCCCAGCCCCGTCCCGCCAAACCGCCGCGTCGTCGATCCATCCGCCTGCCGGAACGCCTCAAAGATCACCTTGTGCTTCTCCGGCGGGATCCCTTCGCCCGTATCGATCACCCGGAACACCAGCCGCGCCACACCGCCGCTGGTTTCCTCCATCCCCAGCCGCACCGACACAAACCCCGCGTTCGTGAACTTCACCGCGTTGCTCATCAGATTCAGCAGAATCTGCCGCACCCGCATCGGATCCCCCATCACCTGCACCGGCACATCCGGCTCCGCCGCCCACTCCAGCCGGATCCCCTTCCCGCCAATCGACGGGCGCACCGTGCGCACGCATTCTTCCACCAGCGCCCGCGGCGAAAACGGCACTGATTCCAGTTCCAGCCGGTTGGCCTCGATCTTCGAAAAATCCAGTATGTCGTTGAGCAGCCCCAGCAGCGACTCGCCCGACGAGCGCGCGCATTCCAGAAACTCCCGTTGGTCCGCCCGCAGCGCAGTCTGCAATGCCAGCGACGTCATCCCCAAAATCCCGTTCATCGGCGTGCGGATCTCGTGGCTCACGTTAGCCAGAAACTCGTCCTTCAGCCGCGCCGCCTCCCGCGCCTGCTCGAGCAGATGCTCGATCTCCCCCTTCTGCTCCTCCACACGGCTCTTTTCCCGCTCCAGTTCCGCCGTCCGCTCGGCCACCGCCCGTTCCAGTTCTTCCCCCATCCGCTGCATGCGCCGCAACCGGCGCCGGTGAAACCCGTACGCCCCGGCCAGCACCACCAGGATTGCGCCCATACTGAACCAGTAGGTACGCCACCACGGCGCCAGAATGCGGAAGCCCACCACCGCGCTTTGCCTGTCCCATCCGGCCCGCGTCCCCGCCTGCACTTCGAATTCGTACTTCCCCGGAGCAAGGCTCGGAAACGCCGCTTCCCGTTCCACCGTCTCCAGCCACTCGGAATCCCCCTTCAGCCGGTAGCGGTAACGCACCTCGCGCGACTGCGTGAACGAAAGGCTCGAAAACCCGATGCGCACCGATCGCCCCGCATACGGCGCCTCGAACGGAGCATTCGCGTCCACCGCCCGTCCTCCCACGCTCACTCCCGTAATCGCAACCGTCGGAGGCATTTGATCAAACATGTCC
>CALFYN010000916.1 GCA_937952345.1 uncultured Acidobacteriota bacterium | reverse complement strand
CGGGGCGTTTGAGCTGCGCTTCTTCAATTGGATTTTCACGATTGGGGCTCCGCGAGGCAGTGCCGCGACGCGGGATGCGGGGACTCGAGCGGTGTTGGAGGAGATGGCGAAGAACACACGGCAGTATCTGGAGAGCCTGCCGCTGCGGAAGGGGACTACGCCGTTGCGCCTGGCTCCCGAATACGAGGCTTGGCTGATTGAGGCGATGACGCATGCGGATAACGATCAGTATTGGAAGCAGCCCGGGTTCGGGGTGGCCGATGCGGTGGAGCGGTACAAGGATGTGCCGGCGTATATCGTCGGAGGCTGGTATGACTCATGGGGGCGCTCCACGACGATGACGTTCGAGGCGCTACGCAAACGGCAGAAGAGCACTGTGCAGTTGATCATGGGTCCGTGGATTCATGGGCAGCAGACGCGGCACGCGCATGGGCAGGTGGATTTCGGGGAAGCGGCGGCATTGCCGGCGGATTGGCGGATGCGCTGGTATGACCGCTGGCTGAAGGGGGATAAGAATGGAGTGGAGAATGACCCGCCGGTGCGGATTTTCGTGATGGGCGGCGGTGCGGGCACGAAGAATGCGAAGGGCGAATTGCAGCACGGAGGCAAGTGGCGCGATGAGCGGGAATGGCCACTGGCGCGGACCCGATATACACCGTTCTATCTGCGGGCGGATGGATCGTTGTCGGCGCAGGCTCCGGGGGCGTCGGGCGGATCGACTGCTTACGATTTCGATCCGCGGGTTCCGGTGCCGACGATTGGTGGAAACATTTCATCTGGAGATGGGATTCTGCTGCAGGGGGCGTGGAATCAGAAGTGCGGCAAACATGTATGGAATTGCCATGACGAATTGCCGCTGTCGGCGCGGCGGGACGTGCTGGTGTTTCAGACAGCGCCGTTGGGGCAGGATGTGGAGGTGACCGGACCGATTGATGTGAAGCTGTATGTTTCGACCGACGGGACGGATACGGACTTCACGGCGAAGCTGATTGACGTGTATCCGCCGTCGCCGGATTTTCCGGGTGGATTTGATTTGAACATCGCCGATGGGATCCAGCGTGGGCGGTATCGCGATTCGCTGGAGCGTGCGTCGATGATGGAGCCGGGGCGGGTGTATGAATTGACGGTGCGGATGTATCCGACATCGAATGTGTTCCGGAAAGGGCACAGGATTCGGGTGGACGTATCGTCAAGCAATTTTCCACGCTTCGATGTGAACCCGAACACGGGTGAGCCGCTGGCACAGCATCGCCGATTGCGGGTGGCGACGAACCGGGTGTTTCATGAGGCGGGGCGGGCCTCGCACGTGATATTGCCGGTGATTCCCTGAGGTTCGGCTATTTCTGTTTGAGCAGCCTTGCGGCGGCAATGGGCTCGGCGCCGGAATGACGGCGGAAAGGGATTGCGGGGCGATTGGCTTCCCACCACGCCCGTGCGTCTGATTGCGACCAGCTTTCTTCTTCGACGCATTCCTGCAGGAGCCGGGACAACTCGGTGCTGCCGGCGGGCCGTTCGGCGGGGTCTTTGGCGAGGCAACGCAGGATGAGGGCATCCAAGGCCTTTGGAACTGGGAGTTCGGTGCGTGTGGAGGGGGGCGCCGGAGTTTCTCTGACGTGAGCAACCGCAAGCGCGAGGCTTTCTTTCTTGGGGAAGACCAGTGTGCCGGTGAGGAGGTAATAGGCGACACAGCCGAGCGAATAGATGTCGGCTTGCGAATCGAGGTTTTCGAGTCCGGTGGCGGCTTCGGGAGCCATGAATGCGGGGGTGCCGAGCGTTGTTCCGGGCTTGGTCAAGTGTTCCTGATCGGGGAGGCCGAGGGACTTGGCGAGGCCGAAATCGAGGACTTTCGCGAAATCGTGCGAACGGCCCTGGATGGAGAGGATGATGTTGGCGGGCTTGATGTCGCGATGGACGATGCCTTTTTCATGTGCTTCGGCGAGGGCGTCGCAGACTTGGGTGAGGACGTAAACGACACGGGCGGCAGGCATGGGGCCAAAGCCGGCTATCAGTTTGCCGAGGTCGATTCCTTCGAGCAGTTCCATGACGTAGTAGTAGGCGCCGTCCTCGCTGACGCCGAAATCGTAGAGGGCAACGGTGTGCGGGGAACTGAGGCTGGCGATGGCCTGGGCTTCGCGTTCGAAACGGAGTTTGGCGGCGCGGGCTTCGGCGGCGAGTGCGCCCTGGAGAGACTCCGGGCGGATGAGCTTGATGGCAACGCGACGCGCGAGGAGCGAATGCTGGGCGACCCAAACGGAGCCCATGCCGCCTTCGCCGAGTTGTTCCGTCAAGCGGTAGGAGCCGAGTTCGCGGAGTTTCCCCACTTGCCCGGTGAGGTGATAGATGAACCTGGACACCACGACGGCACATGCAGCCATTACGAGCGAAGGCAGAAAGAGCGTGATCCACTGGCTTTGCGTTGGGCTGGTTGTGTTTCCGGCAACCATATTCAGGATGAGGCCAACTGGTCCCATGAGAGCGGCGGTCATGGCAGAGAGCAGTGCTTTGCCGAATGTGGCGGGAACCGCGAGGACGAAGAAGACGATCCAAACGGCGACGGAGGAGACTCCGCGAATGGGAACGTCGGCGGGCCATGTGGCGGCATTTTCCGAGATAGATATTGCGAGAGCGCCGAGGACTTGGAAGACCAGGGCGAGATCGAGGATCAATGTTGCCGCGAGCCTTTTGCTCCAGGAAAGAGCGGTGAAGCAGACGCCGAGGCAGGCGGACCCGAGTACGGCGATTTTGTAGAGTGGCGGCGCGGTGGCGGGATTGATCCATCCCGGCTGCACCCATAAGCCCATGAGATAGACGATGACTTGTGTGATGGCGAAGCCGAGCGCAAGCCAGCCAAATCGCTGCGCGGAGCGTTCCGCGAAATCGAGCGGCAGGGCAGTCGGAGACGACGTGCCGCGGAGAACGCGGTCGTTGGCGGCGGGTGGCTGCGCAGTCATTGGCCGATTGGAATGTAGCATATGATGGGTAGCATTGCCATGCGCACGTTACTTTGTTCGCTGATGGCGCTGAGTCTTTCCGGCGCCGACTGGCCGCAGTTTCGGGGGCCGGGAGGCACGGGACTATGCCCGACATGCGGGCCGATGCCAGTTGCGTTCGGGCCGGAGAAGAACGTGTTGTGGAAGACTGCGGTGCCGGAGGGGAAATCCTCACCATTACTGGTGGGAGACCGCATTCTGTTGACTGCATCCGAGGGCGATGAACTGATCACGCTGTGTTTGAGCCGAGCAACGGGCAAGCTGATCTGGCGGCAATCGGTGCGGGCCGGCAAGAGGGAGACGATGAACGCGCTGAATCACCGGGCGGCGCCCACTCCGGTGAGCGATGGAAAGAACGTATATGCGTTCTTCGCCGATTTCGGGATGGTGTCCTATGACCTGGATGGCAAGTGGCGATGGCAATTGCCGATGGGCCCGTTCAACAGCCAGCATGGCGTTGTCGCATCGCCGGTGTATGCGGATGGGAGAGTGATTCTGGTTCTGGATCAGGACACGGACGCCTATATCGTTGGAGTGGATTCGAACAGCGGAAAGATAGCGTGGAGGGCCCCGCGTAACGTGATCAACGGGTATTCGACGCCGATTATCCACCGTCCGTTGCGCGGGCCGGCGCAGGTGATCGCACCGGGTTCGTATCAGCTTACGGCGTACTCCGTGGTGGATGGGGAGCAGGTGTGGTTTGCGCGCGGGCTGACGTGCCAGCCGAAATCGGCGCCAACGATTTCGGGGGACATTCTCTACTTCGACGGGTGGACATCGGGGAAC
>CALFYN010000915.1 GCA_937952345.1 uncultured Acidobacteriota bacterium | reverse complement strand
CACCTTTTCCCGCAGCAGGTCGGAATCCGTCTCATTGTACGCGTCCCAAATCGCCATCGAGGGATGATTCCAGTGATCGCGCATCCAGTCGCGGTACTGCGCCACCAATTCCTCCTCCCGGTAGGGCGGAAAATACTGCCGCCCGTTCCAGATAAAAAACTCGTTCTGAATCAACAAACCCGCTTCATCGGCGATATCAAACCAGAAATCGGGCACCGGCCCGATACAAAATCGAAAAGCATTCCAGTGGAATTGTTTGGGAAGTTCCGCCAGTAGCCTCCTTACCCATGCCCGGTCCCAGGGGTGCTGCTTCGAAAGCGGATCTTCGAAGAATCGGTGCAGTGTGATGTTGGAGCCGCGCAGGAAAATCGGCTTCCCATTCAGGTACGCCCGTTTCGTAGCCGTATCGAAGCGAAACTCGCGAAACCCGAAGCGTGTGTCCAAGGCATCGGCGCCGGCCGTGGTCCGCACCGTGTACAAATGCGGATCGGAGGGCGACCAGAGCCGGGGATTCTCGAGCCGCACCGTTGACCGCACCGCCACTTTCTGCCCGCCTGGCAAGACTACCGGCTGTGGCTTGCTCGAAATACCCGCAATCGAATGGCGCAGTTCCATCCGCGCCGTCGAGCCCCCGCGATTCCAAAGGGTGGTCTCGATCACCACACTGGAATCGCTGAGCCGCGGCGCCACTTGCACATGCTCGATGTAGGCATCCGAGGGCAGCGCAATCAGATCGACATCGTCGTAGATCCCTGGGGTCCATTTGTATTTCTCGAAGTCCGTCCCCGCCGGCGCCCATTCCGGCAGCATCGCCGGATGCGCGCCGATTCGTACCACCACTTCGTTCCCTGCGCCCCACCGTACGCTGTCGGTCAAGTCGAAATACGTTGCCGAGAAGCACGCCCGCGCATCGCCCACATGCTTGCCATTCACATAGACCGATTGCCCAAACTGCGCCTTGCCAATCCGCAACAACAGGCGGGCCGCCCGAGGCGGTGCTTCAAAGCGGCGCCGGTACCAAATGTGGTTACGCACATGCCGCGGCACCCCAGCATGCTCCACCCGTGCCGTTTCCGGAAGCTTCTTTTCCCGAATCGAAATTTGAATATATTCCCTGGAATCGAAGGCATCGACACCCTCCAGTGGTGGCGTCGCCGAGTGTGCCAGCCCGGGCACCGGAACCGTATGTGTGTACTCCCGCGGTGGTTGTGCGTCAATGGATTCGCCGAGCTGCCACGTGCCGTTCAAAGAGATTACGGTGCGCGCGGCAAGCGAAGCGAGCGATGTTGTCAGAAGAAGAAGAAGGAGTCGCATGCCGACTCCAAACTAGCACTCCCGGGATGTGGCCGGTGGGCCTTATAGACGGACGATCTTTTCCTGTGGGAACGCCTTCAGTGCATTCCGCGTATCGACGATCAGCTTGGCGCCCGCCACAATCGGGCCATAGTCGATGGAGCGGTGGTCGGTCACGATCATGACACAGTCCGCCGCCGATGCCGCGGCCACTGCGTCCGTGGACTGCATGTTCAGGCCGTCCAAATGCAATTTGGGCACGTAGGGGTCGCTGTAGGTGACCTTCGCCCCGCGCTTTCCCAACAAATGGATGATGTCCAGCGCGGGCGATTCGCGCACATCATCGATGTCCCGTTTGTAGGCGACACCCATCACATGTACGTGCGAGCCCTTCAGCGGCTTCGAATGATCGTTCAATGCATGCTGCACCTTGTCCACCACGAAGTGCGGCATCTGTCCGTTGATGTAGCCCGCCAGATCGATAAACCGCGCCTCAATTCCAGCCTGCTTCGTCTTCCATGACAGATAGAAGGGGTCGATAGGGATGCAGTGCCCACCCAGCCCTGGCCCTGGATAGAACGGCATGAACCCGAACGGCTTCGTTGCCGCCGCTTCGATGACCTCCCACACATTGATGCCCATCCGGTCGCACATCATGGCAAGTTCATTCACCAATCCGATGTTGATCATGCGGAAAGTGTTCTCCAGCAATTTCACCATTTCGGCGACTTCCGTCGATCCCACCGGCACCACCGTTTCCAGCGCCTGTCCATAAAAATTGGCAGCCACTTCAGTGCACGTCGGAGTGATGCCTCCAACCACTTTCGGAATGTTATACGTCTGGAAGTTGGGATTTCCCGGATCCACGCGTTCCGGCGAGAAGCAGAGGAAGAAATCCTCGCCCACGCGGAGGTCGGGCCGCTCCAGCATCGGCAACACCAACTCCGCTGTGGTTCCCGGGTAGGTGGTGGATTCCAGGATCACCAACAGGCCGGGATGCGCGTATTTAGCCACCTGCTGCGAAGCCGAAACGACGAAACTCATATCGGGATCCTTCGTCTTGCGCAATGGGGTAGGCACGGCGATGTTCACCGTGTCCATCTTCTGGATGGCCGCGAAATCCGTGGTTGCGGAGAGCTTGCCGGCTTTTACGAGTTGAGCCAGCACCTCGGTGGGAACATCCTGCACATAGGAAACTCCGGCCGCGATTTGGGCCACCTTCTCTTCATTGACGTCGATACCCGTCACATGGAAGCCTGCACGGGCAAACTCGACGGCCAGCGGCAGACCCACATAGCCGAGGCCAACAACCCCGACTTCCGCGGTTCGGTCTTTCAACTTGCCGATCAACTGGGCTGCATGGGATGACATGGATTCGGACATTGTACTTATGATGACTCGCTTTCGAAGTAAAACTCCCCGCGGGCTACAATCTCCGCGGGGCCCGTCAGGAACAGTCCAGTGCTGTCCCACCGTACGGGAAGAACACCGGCAGGTGTCCTCACATCTATCGGACTCTTGACTGTTTTTCGTAATACCGCCGCGGCCGCCGCCCCCGTGCTTCCGGTTCCCGAGGACATCGTCTCCCCAGCGCCCCGCTCCCAAAACAAGACATCCACCGTGTGCTCATCCACAACTTTTACAAATGAGACATTTGTGCGGTTAGGGAAAAGAGGATGCCACTCGATCCGCTTCCCCAATTCGCGCCATTGCGAGGGAAATTCGTCAACGAATACGGCGCATTGCGGATTGCCCACATTCAGAATGGTTGCATCGAGAATCGCACCATCCACCTCTA
>CALFYN010000914.1 GCA_937952345.1 uncultured Acidobacteriota bacterium | reverse complement strand
GCATCTTCTCGAGCGAGGATTGAGCCATGCGCAAAGAGCTCCTCATCGGCCTGGCCATTGGCCTCGTGCTGCTTGGGCTTGTCGCCTCCGGGGTGCTCTGGGTCAACAAAGACGCGCACGTGGTTCTGGAAGGCGCTATTCAGAAAGTGCGCACCCTGCCATTGGATGATTCGGCATCGTTCCTCGTTCTGGATTTTCGAGTCACCAACCCGTCGGGCTATCCGTTTGTGGTGCGCGAAGTCCAAGTCATCGTCGATGGAGTGGAAGGCAGCGTCGTCGCCGACAGCGACGCAAAGCGCCTGTTCGACTATTACAAGACAATCGGCCCCAAGTACAACGATTCGTTGAAAGCACGCGACAGGGTCGCGGCGAGACAGACCATCGATCGCATGGTCTCGGCGCGCTTCGAGTTTCCCGAGGCAAAGCTCAAAGATCGAAAGTCACTCACCCTGCGCATCGAAGAGGTCGACGGGTTGGTCAGTGAGCTGAAGCTCCCCTGATTCGCCGCCAATATATAATAGGGTTACTTCCCGAGGAATCGATTCCCTTGTACGTTTGGCTACTCCTCATTTCGGCATGGATGGCACAGGCGCAGATGACTCCGCGTGCTGTAATCAACCGCTATTGCATTGCCTGTCACCACACACAGAACAAGACAGCAGGTCTCGCCCTGGACACGATGGATCCTGGCAACGTCGCACCACACGCCGAACGTTGGGAAAAGGTGGTCCGCAAGCTCAGCGCTCGATACATGCCGCCGTCAGGCGCACCGCGGCCGGATGAGGCAACATATACCGCGCTGGTCGATTACCTGAAATCGGCGCTGGACAAGGCCGCGTCCGAGAAGCCGAATCCAGGGCGCACCGAGTCGTTCCGCCGCATGAATCGCACGGAGTACCGGAATGCGATCCGTGATTTGCTCGCCCTGGATGTAGACGTCGCGGCCTTGCTACCCAACGACGAGTCAAGCCACGGCTTCGACAACGTCACAGTCACCGATCTATCGCCCACACTGCTGGAGCGCTATTTATCGGCAGCGCGAAAAGTAAGCCGGTTGGCAGTGGGCGCTCCGGTATCCGCGCCTTCGGGGCACACCGTTTACCTGCCTGCTGATCTGACACAGGAAGAACATTTCGATGACATGCCGTTCGGAACCCGCGGCGGTATCACTTTGCCTCACACTTTCCCGCTCGACGCCTTCTACGAGATTCAACTGCGGCTCGCCCGTGACCGGAATGAGCATGTCGAGGGCTTGAAGGACACCCACGAACTGGAGTTGATGCTGGATGGCGAACGCGTGCAACTTTTCACCGTCAAACCGCCACCCCAGGGGAAGGATCATTCCACTGCGGATCTGCATCTCAAGGCTCGCATGTTCGTAAAGGCTGGGCCACACAAACTGGCAGCAACCTTCCTCAAGAAGCGCTCCGCGCTCCCCGAAACGGAGCGGCAGCCGTATCAGGCCCACTTCAACATGGACCGCCATCCGCGCATTCAGCCGGCTGTGTATTCCGTGACGGTCAACGGCCCGTACGAAGCCACGGGCCCTGGCGATACACCCAGCCGGAAGCGGATTTTCGTGTGCACGCCCGCCGGCACATCAGGGGAGTTGCCCTGCGTAAAGAACATTCTCAGCACACTCATGCGGCGCGCCTACCGCCGGCCCGTCACCGAATCGGATCTGCGTGCGCCGCTCAAGTTCTTCGCCGATGGCAGGAAGGAAGGATTTGAGAACGGCATCGAGATGGCCCTGCGTGCTGTCCTGGTGAGTCCGGAGTTCCTCTTTCGGGTCGAGCAGGATCCACCCAATGCACCGGCGAACTCCGCTTACCGGATCAGCGATCTCGAACTGGCTTCACGGCTTTCGTTCTTCCTGTGGAGCAGCATCCCGGACGACGAGTTGCTGAACACGGCCATTGCCGGCAAGTTGCGCGCGCCAGGAATTCTCGAGAAACAGGTGCGGCGCATGCTCGCCGATGCCCGAGCCAATTCCTTGGTCACGAACTTCGCAGAGCAATGGCTATACCTCCGCAACCTCACATCCGTTACGCCCGACATGCGGGTGTTTCCGGGTTTCGATGACAATCTGCGCCGTGCGTTCCGCCGTGAGACAGAAATGTTCTTCGAGAGTATCTGGCGCGAAGATCGCAACGTGCTCGATCTGCTTCGCGCCAACTACACGTTTGTGAATGAGCGCCTGGCGAAGCATTATGGCATCCCCAATGTATATGGCAGCCGCTTCCGCCGCATCGCCTTCGACGGCGCCAGCGAACGTGGCGGCCTCTTACGGCAGGGCAGCGTTCTAACGGTGACGTCCTACGCAACGCGTACATCGCCCGTCCTGCGGGGGAAATGGATCATGGACAACCTGCTCGGCGTTCCTCCGCCTGCACCGCCCCCACAGGTTCCCGCGCTCAAAGAGAAGCATGAAGACGGCAAGAGCCTGTCGATGCGCCAGCGCATGGCGCAGCACCGTACCAACCCGGTGTGCGCGGGATGCCACAACATGATCGACCCGGTGGGTTTTGCCATGGAGCATTACGATGCGGTGGGACGGTATCGCAGCACGGATGACGGGGCGCCAATCGATGCAACCGGCAACCTTCCCGACGGACGGACGTTCGAAGGTGTCGAAGGATTGGAACAGGCCCTGCTCAAGTACCCCGAAGCGTTCCTCACCACCTTTGCAGAGAAGTTAATGACATACTCACTGGGCCGAGGCCCCGAATACTACGATGCACCCGCCATCCGCAGGATCGTGTCGGATGCGCGCGGGCAGAACTACCGGTTTTCATCGTTTATTCTAGGGATAGTCAGCAGTACACCCTTTCAAATGAGGAGAGCGCAATGATGATCAGCAAGAAAGCTCTGCCGCGGCGCACGTTCCTGCGAGGCGCAGGCGCCACGATCGCTTTGCCCCTGTTGGATGCGATGGCGCCGGCGATGACCGCACTCGCTGCCTCTCCGGCAAAGCCGGTGCGCCGCCTGGGGTTCGTGTACATGCCGATGGGCGCGAACATCGCGCAATGGACGCCACCGGGCGAAGGTTCACTCAGAGAGCTATCTCCTTCCTTGCAGTCTCTGGAACCGGTGGTGGATCAACTCACCGTGTTCACCAACATGGAGTTGAAGAACGCTTATCCGGGCACACACGCAACTTCCAATGCAAGCTTCTTGAGCGCGGCTAAAGCGAAGTGGACCGAAAGCACGGACTACTATCTAGGCACTACCGTGGATCAGGTTGCGGCCAAGCAACTTGGAGCGCAGACGCGACTGCCTTCGCTGGAACTCGCAATGGACTTGCTGACCACAGTGGGCCAATGCGACAACGGCTACGCCTGCGTCTACCAGAACAACCTGTCGTGGGCTTCCCCGACCTCGCCCCTTCCCGCCGAAGCGCATCCGCGCATCGCCTTCGAACGTCTGTTCGGAGAAGGAGGCACCGCCGCCGAACGCCGTGCCGAGTTGCGTAAGAACGCCAGCTTGCTCGATTGGGTAAGCGAAGATATCGCGCGCCTCAAGACAAAGCTCGGCGCCGGGGATCGCGCCAAAGTAACGCAGTATCTAGACACGGTACGCGAAGTGGAGCGTCGCATCCAAAAGGCGGAAGCCGAAACTTCCGATTCGCGGCTCCCTGATCTGGACCGGCCGATGGGTGTGCCCGCCGCCTACGCGGACCACGCGAAGCTCATGTTCGATCTGCAGGTTCTCGCCTTGCAGGGCGATGTGACTCGCGTCATTACGTTCCAACTGGCTCGTGAAACCAGCACTCGCACGTATCCCGAGATCGGCGTTCCCGAGCCGCACCATCCACTCACCCATCATCGCGGCAATCCTGAAATGATGGCGAAAGTGGCCAAGATCAACGCCTTTCACGTATCCCTCTTCTCCTATTTCCTGCAAAAGTTGAAGGCCACTCCGGACGGAGACGGCACACTACTCGATCACTCGCTGTATCTCTACGGGAGCGGCATGGGGAACCCGGATGTGCACGACCATGTGAATCTGCCTATCCTGGTTGCCGGCGGCGGCAACAAAATGAAGGGTGGCAGACACGTCCGTTACGCGACCCCGGCGCCACTGGCCAATCTGCACCTCACGCTGCTGGAGAAGGCGGGTGTGCGCTTGGAACAGTTTGCCGATAGCACCGGAAAGATACCGGAATTATTGGCTGTCTGATGCGCATCCACACGCTGCACACGCTATTGCTATTCGCCGCCTGTACTGCCATTGCGGCGGACGTGGACGGCACCACCCCTCTGCACAGGGCTGCCTATCGGGAGGACGCCGAAACCGTACGGTCGCTGCTTCGGCAAGGAGCCGACGCGAATGCGGCGAACCGTTACGGCGTAACACCCTTGTCACTCGCCTGCCTGAACCGCGAAGCGGTGATCGTGGAGATTCTGCTCAAAGCAGGTGCGAACCCGAACACCAAACAACCCGGTGGCGAAACCGTGCTCATGACCGCAGCTCGCGCAGGCAATACCGGAGCGGTGAAAGCTCTTCTTACAGGCGGCGCCGATGTACATGATGCCGAAAATGTGTATGGGCAGAATGCGCTCATGTGGGCTGCCGCCGAAGGACATGCTGCCACCACGCAGGCGCTTCTGGATGCCAAGGCCGACGTGCGTTCACGGTCGAAGTCAGGTTTCACCGCGCTGCTATTCGCAGCCCGCGAAGGCCAACTCGCCGTACTGCCAGTCCTATTGAAAGCCGGCGTAAGTCCCAATGAAGTAGTCGAGTCAAGGCAGCAGCGGCCCGGAGGAGTCACGGGACCGCCCGCGAACGGAACCAGCGCGCTCCTGCTCGCCGTCACCAACGCACACTTCGAATTCGCCTCAGCTCTGCTCGACGCGGGTGCCGATCCAAACGCCGACATGCCCGGCTACACAGCACTACACGTGCTCACCATAGTGCGCAAGCCAGGATTGGGCGACAACAACCCCGCGCCAACCGGCTCAGGCAACATGAACAGCCTTCAATTCGTCAAAAAGATGGCCGCTTCCGGCGCCAATCTGAACGCTCGCATGAAAAAGAAAGTGAATCTTGGACTCACCAGCCTCAACACGCTCGGAGCCACTCCCTTCCTATTGGCGGCGCGCGCCGGCGATGCCGAACTCATGCGTACACTCGCCGCCCTGGGAGCCGATCCCCTCATTCCGAACGCGGACAACGCCACACCTTTGATCGTTGCTGCCGGCTTGGGAACGCGCTCGCCCGGCGAGGACGCTGGCTCTGAGCTCGAAGTGCTCGAGGCAGTGAAGGTGGCGCTCGATCTTGGCAACGACATCAACGCAGTCGATGCGAATGGGGAGACGGCGATGCACGCCGCGGCCTACAAAAACCTCCCCGCAGTCGTGCGTTTCCTCGCTGAACACGGAGCCAGAATCGAGATCTGGAATCAGAAAAACAACTACGGTTGGCGGCCCTTGACCATTGCCGCCGGATACCGCTTCGGCAACTTCAAACCCTCCGCCGTAACGGTGGCGGCGTTTGAAGAGATCCTGAAGAAAGCCGGAGTCCCGCCGGTTGTCGACCCGCCGAAAGACGGCATCCTGCGCTAGGCCTCGAAACTGTCAGCCTTGCGATAAGCATCGAAGCATTTCATCAACCCCGGCATCCCCGGCACAGACAGCCCGTGTTCACCGCCCAGTATTCCCTTAAACCCGCGCGCGTGAATCGCCTTGAAAATGTTCTGATAATTCATCTCGCCGGTGTACGGCTCTTTGCGTCCCGGCACATCCCCAATCTGGAAGTAGCCGATGAAATCCCAATACATGTTCAGGTGGTTGATGATGTTCCCTTCGGAAATCTGCTGATGATACATATCGAAGAGAATCTTCACTTGCGGATGGTTCACCCCGCCGATGATTTCTCCGGCATGCTCGCTGTGCACGACAAAATAACCCGCATGGTCCACCTTGTGATTCAGCGGCTCCAGCACCAGCACCATCTTCGTCTTCTCCACCAGTTCCGCCGCTCGCTTCAGCACCTCAACACAGTTCTGCGTCTGCTGCGCGAAGCTGAGGTGAGGAACCTGCAATCCGCTGGTAACCGTGGCGCATTCGTTCTCCATCACCCGATGGATCTCCACAGCACGCTTCACATCTGCCAGTAAAGTGGCATGTCCGCTCTTGTCCGGCATCGCCGTCGGCCGCCAGCCGCCGCGATTCACAACAAACACGCCCATGCTCATCTTGAGCTCATCTCTCTTCTTGCGAAAGCTCTCGATCTCCTGCATGGAATGAGACGGCAGACCGTTGTACTCGAACGCGGTGAATCCGTTTTCCGCGTAAATCTCAAGCTGCCGGGGCACCGAAAGATTCGGCACCAGACCAATCCGTGGCGCATATCGCAGCTTGAACTTGTGCGTCGCCTTTTGCGCTTGCAGAAGAGACGGGAGCACAGTGGCTCCGGCGAGAATCGTGCGTCGGTTCATTCGCATGGTTGTATTCCTTTATTCGAACTGGCGGCGAAAATCCGCCAGTTGCTGTTCGATGCGCGCCACGGTTTCCTTCAGCGCGGCCACATCGGCTTCAAGCTTCCCAATTCGGTCTTCCCGCGGCGCTGGCGCGGATACCGCTGCCGCCGGCTGCGATGTATCCACATCCACAGCCCCCCCAAGCAAGTGCATGTAGCGCTGCTCCTTCTGTCCCGAAAGGCGCGGCAGTTTCACTACGAACGCTTGCAGCTCGCGAACCATCAGCCTTTCCAGCACCGTCTCCACCTCGTCAAGATCGGCGAAGGAGTGGATCCGCTCCGTTCGCACCTTCAATTCGTTGAGGGTCTGCGGACCACGAAGCATCATCACACACAGCACGGCGATTTCGGAAACACGCAAGCCCGTCTTTTCACCAAACAGTTCTTTGAACTTCGGAACACGATGATCCGCACCGCTGATCTTGGCGCACAGCCCACGCCCTTGCAGCATCACCAGCACCGCATCGACTGTAATGTCATCGTAGCTGGTGATGGGTTCACGGCTGGTCTTCTGGTTGCATGCAGTAACCAGCGAATTCAGCGTAAGCGGATAAACATCGGGAGTGAGAAACTGCTTCTCAATGAGACAGCCGAGAACCCGGAGTTCCTCCGCGGTCAGTTCTGGAACGATGAAATCAGGAGTGGGGCCGGACTCGCCCCCAGGAGCGCCGAAAAAAACAGCACGCATATTACTCCTTCATTTTGGACTCTTCGGGCTCCGGAAGGAAACTGCACGCGATGGTGCCAATGGCGTAAGCAAGCAACGCTACGATGGCCGCGGCGTTGGCGAGCTTCATCGAAGGCGATGTGCCGGATGTGTAATTGGCGAGCGTGGTTGTAACATAGGCAGCGGAGGTTCCCAGCATTCGCCCCCCGACATTGGCAGCGAAGCTTTCGCCCGTACCGCGCAAATGCAGCGGATACACGCGCGGAAGGTAATTCCCCCAGAAACTGAATTGCGCAACAGTCACAAGGCCAGCGATGAACACACCAATCTGTAGAAGCTGCAGATTATCCTTGGCAGGGAAGTAGAACACCAGCGGCACGATGAGAAGTCCTGGAAGCTGGAAAACGCGCAATAGCTTGCGGCGGCTCACAATCCGAATCGCGAGAAAGGCCAAGAGCACTCGGCCGACCAACCCGCCGATCTCCTGCACACTCTGCACTTTGTTAACCATCTGCAGCACCGCCGGGCGAGCCAGACCGCTCGCCTCTGGCAAGCCAGGAACAATGCGCGGCAGATGCTGTATCGCACCGAATGCAGCGCCGTAGCTGCATGCAAACATCAAAGCCGTAACGATGGTTGTCCTAAGATATGCCGGCTGGAACAACTCCGCGATACTCGGACGCTTAAGAGTGCCTTCCTTCTTCTTACGCGCCCACTCCGGCGATTCCGGCAGGAATGGCCGGATGATGATCAGCGGAATCGCCGGAAGCACGCCGGCAATCAACGTGTAGCGCCATGAGGAATGGCCACCATAGATAGCCGGCAGCGAAGACGCATAGGCCACCGCAATTGCATTGGTTCCCGCTGCCAGCAATCCGCCGACCGACGAAAAGGCCTGTGTATAACCCAGCACGCTTTCTCGCTGCTTGGGATTCGGAAACAGCTCCGCAAGCCATGCAACAGCAGCAACGAACTCCACGCATACGCCGATGAACGTAGTGCACCGAAGCAGAAGGAACATCTCCAGCGAACTCGCGTATCCGGCGGCAACTGCCGAGAACGCATACAGCAAAATGCTCACCACCAGCACTCGCTGCCGTCCCCAGAGGTCCGTAAGGTACCCGCCAACCAGGCCGAACAATCCTCCGGCAATCGCGGGAACGAAAAACAACAACCCCGTCCAGTGGTTGTATTCCGGCGTGCCCGGCGTCAATTTCCCGAGTTCCCCCAATGCCGGCGCAACCACTAACGGCAGCACCAGAATGGCGTATATATCAAACGCGAATCCCATCGACGCGACAAAGCAGATGAGCCAGTGGACCGTCGTGAGACGGATCGGGGGTGGTGGTGCGCCAGTGTTTGCCATAAAGGGTAATGGTTCAGTTTATCCAACTCGAGGATCTTTCGGATAAAGACGGTGAACGTTCATCGAGGTTACCAGCCGGTGCCGCGTGTACACCGCGGGTGGCACCGGTTTCTTCTTTAGAATGTCCAGCGCCAGTTGCAGCAACGCTTCTCCGTAACGCTCCGGAAAATAGGCCACCGAGCCGATCAATTGCGTCTCCGGCTTGCGCAGTTCCCTACGAGCATCAAGAGTCGCCCCTTGCCCCGCCACGGCACAACGCTCCATTACGCCTGCACCTCGAAACGCGTCCAGCGCCCCGAGCGCATTCGGATCGTTCATGGCCAGCACGAGTGTGCGGCCCCGGCGGTGGCGCTTGAGATGGCCTCGCACAGCCTTGTGTGCACCTTCAAATGTATTGGCGCCGTCCAGACGGTGAATCCGTTCCGGCGCGATGCCGCCCAGCACCTCCTCTAAGCCAGCCAGCGCCCCGCTCATGCGAGTCTTCAACTGGGGCCCACCTGCGGGTAACTCAATCAGCAGCACTTGCTCGAAATCGCTTCTCCAGTTGGTGCGCGCCCAGCGCCCCAATGCCCGCCCGGCGATGCGCCCGGCCGCGTAGTTGTCCGCGCCAAAATACGTTGCCCCAGGCGTGGGAAGGTCAACAGAGACCAGCGGAATGCGCGCCTGCTGAAAGCGCGAAGCAAGGGCCTGCGCTACATGTTCGAAGGTCTGAAAGTCGATTCCCACATCGACCCGCTCCTCAATCATCTTCTCCGCGTTGCGGCGCGTCAGCCGCGGATCGTAGCAGTTGTCGTAAACAATGAGGTCGATATCCAGACTCGCGGCGGCACGTCGAATGCTCTCGGTCACCTCTTGCGCAAACAACGATGCTTCGGTTTGCGATGCATACCCGATTCTCAGCCGCCTCCGGGATTGAATCCGAATCAGACTGCGGTAACCCAGCTTCGGAACGCGCTCCACGAACCCCGCCGATTCCAGCGTCAGCAGCAGCCGCGATGTTGTGGCCTTCGGAAGCCGCGTCCGGTCAGCCAGCTCCTGCACACGCAGAATATCACCGGGTTCCGCAAAGGCGCGCAGCAATTCGCAGGCCCGAAGCACTGTTTCAGAAGCATTCATCGTGTCTCATTATATGAGACGAAATCGTCTCGCTCTGCGGCATACGATAAAAGAACATGCGCTACATCGTTTTCTTAACGGCGATGAGCGCGGCCTGGGCACAAACCCCTGTCGATTTCGGCAAGCAGGTGGAGCCGTTGCTGCGCTCGAAATGTGTTGCCTGCCACGGATCTGCACAGCAGATCAGCGGATTGCGCCTCGATGCCCGGCAATCTGCGATGGCGGGCGGCTACTCCGGCCCGGTAATCGTCCCCGGAAAAAGCGCCGAATCGAAACTCATGGACCGGCTCACCGGCGCCAAGGGTGTGATGGTCATGCCCCCCGGCAAACCCCTCTCTGCCGCCGAGATCGCCACCATCAGAGCCTGGATCGACCAAGGCGCAAAGTGGCCGGAATCCGCGCAACCGGCCGTCAGCAGCACACGCCGCGCCAGCTCTCATTGGGCTTTTCAGCCGCTGCGAACGCCTGCGGCACCGCGCCCCAAACAGAGCGCTTGGGTGCACAATCCCGTCGATGCTTTCGTGCTGGCGAAACTGGAAGCCGAGCAACTCCAGCCAAGCCCTGAAGCCTCGAAACTCACGCTGCTCCGCCGCGTTCACCTCGATCTGACCGGATTGCTCCCCACGCCCGAAGAGATGCGTGAGTTCCTCGCCGACAAACGTGCCGACGCATACGAGCGACTGGTAGACAGGCTGCTCGATTCCCCGCACTTTGGCGAACGCTGGGCTCGTCCCTGGCTCGACCGTGCACGGTACGCCGATAGCGACGGCTACGAGAAGGATTGGATGCGCCCGTACGCATGGCGCTACCGCCATTGGGTTATCGACGCACTGAATCGCGACATGCCGTTCGACAAATTCACAACCGAGCAACTCGCCGGGGATCTGATTCCCGGAGCAGGCGTCGAGCAAAAAGTCGCCACCGGCTTCTTGCGCATGACGATGACCAACCGAGAGGGTGGTGTCGACAACAAGCAATTCCAATTCGAGAACACCGTGGATCGTGTGGTGACCCTGGGAGCGACCTGGATGGGCCTTACGCTCGGCTGCACACAATGCCACGACCACAAGTACGATCCCGTCTCGCAAAAGGACTTCTATCAGCTCTACGCCTTCTTCGATCATGTGGAAGAAGTGGAAGATGACGCTCCCATGCCCGGTGAATTGGGCCCGTACATCGCCACCAAAGATGCGTACCGAGCCAGGCGCGAAGAGCTCCTCAAGGAATACCGCGTCGCCGAATTACAGCGGGCCTGGGAGAAGGAACTGCTCCAAGCTGGCGACCACCCCGGCGAGCGCACCGACTGGGACTTAGCCTGGAGCGTTCTAATTACCTTGACCGAAAGCGGCGATGGAGAAAAAATCCTGCGGACGCCCGAGGCCAAACGCACTGTGCGCGAACGCGATATCCTCACAGACCATTTCCTGCGCAACTACCACTTCGCCGTCGGCCAGAAACCCTATGCCGAAGTGAAATTCAAAGAGTTGGATGACAAGCTCCGCAAACTCAAGGAGGAGTTCCCGCAATTAACACAGGCAATGGTAGTCGTGGAACCCGAAACAGGGAAATCCTCCCACCTGCGCGTACGCGGCGATTTTCGGTCCTTGGGCATTCCCGTCAAACCGGATGTTCCCGCGGTGCTTCCCGCCCTGCAATCCGAAAAGCCCTCACGCCTCCACCTCGCCCGCTGGCTGATGGCGAAGGAGAACCCGCTCACCAGCCGCGTCACCGTGAATTGGATCTGGGCCGAACTGTTCGGCCGCGGCCTGGTCAAAACTCTCGACGACTTTGGAACGCGAGGAGAGTCCCCCACCCATCCGGAACTCCTCGACTATCTCGCCGGCAGATTCATCGACAATGGCTGGAGCTTGAAACAAATCATCCGCGAAATGGTTTTATCCAACACCTACCGCCAGGCCTCCCATGCCCGGCCGGAGTTGCAGGATCGCGATCCGGACAATGCCCTGCTGGCGCGGCAGGCCCGGCTTCGCTTGCCCGCGGAGTTGATCCGCGATGCGGCCCTCCGGGCCAGCGGCCTCATCTCGTTGGAGGTCGGTGGCAAGAGCATGCGTCCCCCCATCCCCGATGGGGTAATGGAGTTGGGATACGGAAACCGTTGGGGAGTGGCTTGGCCAGTCAGCAAAGGAGCCGAGAAATACCGCCGCGGGCTGTATGTCCACTTTCAGCGAAGCACCCCATATCCGATGCTCATGAATTTCGACGCTCCCAAATCGAATGTCGCGCAATGCAAGCGCGAGCGTTCGAACACGGCGCTACAGGCATTGAACCTCCTCAACGACCCCGTCTTTCATGAATCCGCGCAGGGACTCGCATACCTCGCGATAGGCGCCGGCGCCGATTGGAGCAAACGCCTCGAAACCGCCTTCCTACAAACCCTTACGCGGCCGCCCAGCGATTCGGAAAAGCAAAAGCTAGAACGTTACTTTGCCGCACAGAAGCAACAGTTGGCAAAAGAGGGAATCGCCGATGAGAGCGCGGCATGGACCGCCCTTGCCAGCGTCCTCCTCAATCTGGATGAATTCTTAACTCGGGAGTAATGGCCATGCGACGATTCGACCTCAATGCAGTACATGCTCGGCGCACCTTCCTGCGCGATTGCGCCGGAGGCATCGGCACCGTGGCACTGGCCAGCCTGCTGGCCCGAGAGGGCCGCACCGCGGAGCCGGAACATCCTCTCGCTCCGAAAAAGCCCCACTTCCCCGCCAAAGCCAAGAACGTCATCTTCCTCTTCATGGAAGGTGCTCCCAGCCAGATGGACCTGTTCGATCCCAAACCCGAATTGGCCCGATGGCATGGAAAACCTCTTCCCGCGGAGATGACGAAGGATCTCAAACTGGCGTTCATCAAACCAACGGCGAAGGTGCTGGGCAGTGCCTCAACGTTTAAACGATACGGCCAGTGCGGCATGGAGTTGTCCGACCTTCTTCCTCACCTCGGATCCGTCGCCGACGACATCTGCCTCGTACGCTCCATGTACAGTGAGGCCTTCAATCACCACCCTGGACAATTGTTCCTCTTCACCGGATCGATGGTGGGTGGCAGGCCGACGATGGGTTCCTGGGTAAATTATGGCTTGGGTAGCGAGTCCCGGAATCTTCCAGGCTTCGTCGTTCTGTCATCGGGCGTCGGCACCAGCGCCGGCTCCGATAACTGGTCCAGTGGTTTCCTTCCCTCAACATATGCCGGCACTCTGTTCCGCAGCCAGGGCGATCCGATCCTGTATCTGTCAAACCCGCAGGGTATCAGCCGCGAATCGCAGCGCCTTCGCCTGGATGCACTCAAGGAATTGAACGAAGAACATCTCCAGCAGACCGGCGATGCCGAGATCGCCTCTCGCGTGCACAGCTATGAACTGGCCTATCGCATGCAGGCCTCCGCGCCGGAACTGCTCGACTTCTCCAAGGAGTCGAAGGAAACCCTTGCCATGTACGGCGTCGACCAGAAAGAGACGAGAGCATTCAGCACGAACTGCCTGCTGGCGCGACGGCTCGTCGAGCGCGGCGTTCGATTCGTCATGCTCATGCACGCCAGTTGGGATCATCACAGCAATATCGTGAAAGGTCTGCAGACGCAAACCAAGGCCACGGATCAGGGAGCCGCGGCGCTCATCAAAGATCTCAAACAGCGAGGCATGCTCGACGACACCCTCGTGATTTGGGGAGGCGAATTTGGCCGGACGGCCATGTCCGAACTGCGTCGTCCCGATGATCCATCCAACATCGGCCGCGATCACCATCCCAATGGATACAGCATGTGGCTGGCGGGAGGCGGAATCAAGGGCGGCCAGATCGTCGGACGCACAGACGACCTGTCCCTCACCATCGCCGAGGACAAAGTGCATGTCCACGATCTGCAGGCAACCATCCTCCATTGCCTCGGAATGGACCACACCAAACTCACCTACCGCTTCCGTGGCAGGGATTTCCGGCTGACCGACATCCACGGCGAAGTCGTCAAAAAGCTACTCAGCTAAATCACTCGAACATCTCAAGAACACCGGTCAGCACCCCGATCACCCCGAATCCGGACGCCACCCATAGCATCCATCTGATGAAGTGTGGGTTCCGTTTCGAATAACGCACCTGCCATACACCGTTCAGAATTGATAGCAATCCGAAGGCGATGACGACCCCGAAAACCCCAAGCGTAAAGGCCCTCATCCCCGGCCCGCCCGTAAACCTTGTCGTGGCATCCGGATCATCGGAGTGAATCATGATATTCACCACCACAGCCGCAATCCAGCCCATAAAGATGGTGAGAAAAACCCCAAGGCCGATCAGAATCCAACCCGCCACCCGGATCTGCTTCGGAGTCAGCGGCCGCGTACTACGGGGCGGTAGGATCATATGGCTCCTGCAACATCCGCGCTGGATCGATGCTCTGCAACCGTCGCAGGCCATCGAGACAACATCCCAGCGCTTGCGCCTCCCAATCAGGCTCGCGAAGGATCCGGTCAAAGGATGCACGATCGAGTGTACTCAGCAGAAAATGCTCCTCCGACTCCCAGGTGGTTTCCAACCCAGGGCCGAATCGCTGCCAAAAATCCGTATTGGTCACCGCAAGCAGCAGGCTGAAATCGAAATTGCCGCCAAACAGGCTGAAGAAAAAGTTAGTCGTCTCAAAGTGCAGATCTTCCCGATGGTTCAACAGCCACTCAATCGCCGGGTGAGTGAGAAACTTGGCCTCTTCATGAGTCTCGACTCCGCCGAAGAGCTCCTCGAAAATCTCACGCAGAGCCGTCGTTGCCGGAGCCCGCGGATCGAGTGGACCGGAGGCGCACGGCTGATGGAAAGCCATCGGGATGACTCCCAGACTGCCCCCCGCCACTCCCACCCTCGTCGAGCGCCGTTGCAGCGGAATCAGAAAGTCGTTGTGCGGCGCGGGTCGCGCAAAGGCACACAGCGTATGCACTCCCCCGAAGATACGGCGGCTCTGCAAATCTACCAGCGCCTCCGGGCGCGGCGCGAGTTGCTCGCGTAGCGGCAGCGACGATGCACCACGAGAAAGAGCGTAGTGCAGTTCCTCCCGCATGAGAGCAGTTGTCAGCCGGAACAGCAGAAAACGGTCCACGGCAAACGTGGCCCGGGATCCCACGGGATCAAAAGCAAGCAGGCGATAAGTATCGCAGTCCCACAGCGAAGTCTCCCGTAACGGCCACACATAGGCGGCCAGCAACTCTGCAGGAAGAACCGGCCGCCGCGGATTCAATCCAATCCCAGATTCGGCAACCGGCAAATCGGGCGATGGCTGACGGAGGGGACAAATGGCTGCTACCGGCGCAAAAGGATAGTGCATATACCCCGCCGCCCGACAAGCCTCCACAGGATAGTATTCCATCAGAAAATCGCGAACCATTCGCGCGTTCGGCCTGACCCAGGGGTCGAACTTCGCCTTTACGATCTCGTCTGGCGATACCCCGTAAATGTGTGCGATCGCATCAAACAATGCCACGCGCACGGTTCCTGTAGGCGACACATTCCGCAAGCACGCGCCGGTATTCGGCTATATCCACGTCCCGCTCCGTACAAATCAACATGAGATTCCCGTCCGACCGGAAATTGCCATCCCAGACTATGACCTCTTCGTCTGTCCAATCAGCGTTGTAGAGCCTCAGCTTCTCATCGGGCATCCGGTCGAAGTAGGCGCGCAAATTGACGTCGGTTTCGTCAGCGCCATCCGGGTAAGGCTCCTGCTCGAAATTCCAGCGCGGCTGCTCCATCGTCATACTGGTGAGTGTAACAAGGAGTCTCATAGTGCGGATAATCCTCTGGCTTGCCACCGCAATTCCCTTAACAGGCGCCTCGCTCGAGATCGCCACGGGAAAAATGCTGGGCGAAAAATACGATCCCCGTTCGTTCTACACACGCGCCGGCGGTGGTGTCTGGCGCAAAACATACTCGGATTCCCAGCATCGCCCCGAGGCCGCCGGCCGCCTGATGAACCTTCGCGTGGCTCAGGCCCTGTTTCACGATGAGTGGCTGAC
>CALFYN010000913.1 GCA_937952345.1 uncultured Acidobacteriota bacterium | reverse complement strand
TGGGTTGGAGCTTTTTGAGGAGAAAGGGAGCGGCGGATTGGAGGATTTTCGCCCACGCGATGTCCATTTGTAGATTATAGGGCCATGAAGGAAACTGCGGCGGCAGGCGCGGAATAGGCTTCCCTGCCCTCGTGGTATCATCGCGTCGATGCTCGTAATACGGCAGAGCCAGATGAAGAGCTTTGACTTGGAGTCGCGGGCGCGATTCGAGGAGAAGCTTGTCCTGTATTTCGCGAAGGCGTACCCGCGGGAATGCCGGCAGGCAGGTGGACCGGAACAGATTCGCAAGCTGGTGGCGGGGGCGATTGACCGGGCAACGGGATTCGGATTTCAGGCGGAGGCGCAGGTTTCGCTGTTTGTGGCGCTGTGCTTCATTCTGGGGAGTGATTTCGACCGCGATCCGCAGATCGCATGGGCTGGAGAGATGCTGCGGGATGCGGGGGTTCGGAATCTCGCACTGCGCATGAACGGGTTGTATGACCGGATGCTGGAATACCTGGAAGAGACCGCCGGGGAACGTTGCGAACTGGTGGTGCGGGCGATGATCCGGCTGCGGGACTGGGAACTGGCGAGTGCTCCGGCGTGTGATGCGGATTGGGAGCGAAATATGCTGGAGTTGCTGCGGAAGCTGTATCCGCAGAAATTTGAGGCACAGGGGGAAGAAGCGAATCGGAGCCTGTTGCGGGAAAGCCTGGGGAAATGCGCGGTGTACCAATTGCGTTCGCCGGAGGGCAGAGCGCTGTTCAGCATTCTGATGTTCATGCTGGGGAGCGGGTTTGACCACGATCCGCTGCATCCGTGGGCGGCGCGTGTGCTGGGGGAAGACGGCGGGGAGAGGGATCGGGTGACGGCGCTGTACGGGGCGGCGCGGGCGCATTTGGAGGAATCGCTGACGGGGGATTAGGCAGGAGCCGGAAGATTCAATTATTGCGATGAGCTCGAAGAACAAAGAAAAGGCGGAAGCGACTCGGGACGATCTCGGCAGCGACCAGCAGCAGGACGTTGGCTCGGGTGTCAAGAAGTGCGATAAGAAGAAGCACTGGATCCGGATCGTGGTGAAAGACACGGACGGCAAGGTGGTTACGGATGTGAAGCCCACGCTGGAGGTGGATGGATCGAAGAACTCCGTGACGCTCGATAAAAAGGGCAAGTACGACACCAAGAAGGTGCTGGACAGCGCGACCGATGCGAAGATCACGTTTCCGGATCTGTTCAATTGCGACTGGTGGCCGGATGGCGGAACGGAGCCGAAGCCTGTAGGGGAGAAGGATCTGACGGCGGTTGCCGATGGGGATTGCGCGGTGCGGATGGCGGAGACGGAGGGCTATCGCAGCTATCACGATATTTGGGACGCGCCGGAGAATGCGAATCTGAAGAAAGATCGGCCGGTGGCGAATTCGTTGCTGCTGAATGACGTGCTGAAGGGACCGGATAAGAAAGACAAGACGGAAACGAAGGCCGTTGACAAAGAGTGGAAGTTCATTGTCCGGGCGAAGAAGAAGCCGAAACTGCGGCTGGTGATTGTGGATAAGGAATTGAAGCCGTGGAAGGGCGTGGGGTGGGCTTTGACGGGAATCGCCACGAAGAACGGCAAGACGGGCGCAAACGGAATGGCTGAGGTGCCGGAGATCGACCCAAGCGCGACGGCGGGAACATTGAAGCTGACGCTGCCGCCTCCGGAAAAGCAGAAGAAAAAGAAAGAAAAGGCGGGGAAATTACCGGATCCGCCGCCGTACCCGCTGCCGTTGAACGCCGAGGAATTCGAGGAAGACGATCCGGTGGTGACTCCGTTGGCGACGGAGATTCAGTTTGATCTGAAAATCGGGAGCCTGCCGGCGCATAAGGATAAATCAGGCACTCTGGCGCGGATGCATAACATGGCGTATCTGGAGAAGGTGGACGCGAGCGATGAGGCCGTTACGCGGTGTGTGAAGGCGTATCAGAAAGAAGTTCTGAAGCAGAAGAAACCGTCGGGGGTGGCGAAGGATATTGAGGAAGATGTCGAGACGCGGCATACCCCGGCGTGAGTCAGGAGCCAGAAGAAACGTGAGTGATTACGAATGAGCCGTTCCGCTTATATCGCCCGCACGGCGCACGATTTGGATCATGTGAACCGGATCGGGGCGCCATCGTTTGCCCTGGTGGACTTCCGCTTGGGAATTGGAGACAAGACGAGCAAGTTTTATCTGCCCGATGACGCTCCACCGCCGAAGGGGGAGGAGAAAGGCGCCGATGATTTTCATTTCATTCCGGAGAAGGAGACGATTGAGATCCGGTATGAAATCGACGACCGGGCAGGGTTGGTGACGGGCGCGAAACTGGAGTTGTTCACGCGGTTTAAGAAAGACGCGCTGTGGACACTCGATTTGGACAAACTCGGGGCGGACTGGTGGAGCCACGGCAAGCACGTGGTGAAGTGGGACGGGCGCATCGTGACGCCGGCGGCGGAACAGAAGGGGACGGAGAAGGACGAGGGGATGGAGCACGACCTGACGCAGGTTGCGCTGGACAAGAGCATCACGGACTTTCCGGACGGTTACACGACGCTGGAGTTCCCGCCCTACAAGTTCCGGCTGACGCTGCTGAGCAAGGACTGGGCGGCGTACGGCAATCCGGTCTGGGGATGGACGTACTGGCAGATTCTGCTGAAGAGCCTGGAATTGGATTTGGGTCCGGAAGAGGCGATTCCGGCGGCGGCGGTGGGCGACGATGAGCACGAGCGCAATAAGAAAGTAAGGACCAAGCTGGATTCCGATGGCAAAGTGCCGGATGACGGGCAGACGCGGAAAGTGATGCTGATCAGCAACATTTTCAAGACGGCGAGCGCGGAGATGGGGACCAACTCAGCTTTTAGCGAGTATCAGACGATGTGGCAGGATGGTCCGAAGATTCCGATCATCGCCAAGATCCGATTGCGGGATTCGTCGGACAACGAGGTGAAGTTGGACGAGAGCGACAAAGGGGCGGTGGCGCTGGGGAATGCGAAATTTCTGTGGGATTGGGAGGATCCGAAGGAGGACACGGCGGCGGTGCTGGGGGGCAACGCGAAGGCGAAGACGTTCGTGAACAAGGCGATCGACTTCAAGAAAGCGGCTACGGACGAGAGCCCGAAGGGGGACAACTGCCACAAGGATAGGGGCGGAAAACGTGGCGCGGGCGCGGTGGTGATTTTTCCGGCGCAGGCCGGCTACGATGCCAAGGATCCGCTGGACGCGGGGAAGTTTCCGTTCGAGGTAAAGAAAGCCAAGAAGCGGAAGTGGGCGGCGCTGAGCAAGTGCTGGAGCAGCGGCAAGCTGAAGGGAACAACCGGGGTGGTGTTCCAACCGTCGCGCATGGCGGGCGACGATTACATTCTGACGGTGTATCTCGCGAACGAGTGGACCAAGAAGGACGAGCGGCGGCTGGACATCAAGGATGAAAAGCTGAAAGCGGTGGAGGCGATCAAGAAGAAAAGCGGGACGTTCCAGATCTGGCGGGAACTGCATTTGGCGAAGTATGTCCGGAAAAAGAACGCGATTGCGGACTTTGTGGCTGGGAATCTGGGGGCCATTCAGACGAATTACAAGCACGGATACGTGCTTGTGGAGGATAAGACGGTCAAGTCGGAGTTGCCGACGGCCGGGTACAACAATCTCGCCCAGGCGCGGGTTGCGGGAGTTGCGAACGCGGTGGTGACGTATGCGGTGGATGGCGCGGCGGATCACTCGTCGACGGCGTCGGCGTTTCTGGTGCGGGACCATGCGGCGTTTCGGGCGACGGTGCGGGCGGCGTTTGTGACGGCCAATCCGGGCGCGGCGGCGCCGGCGATCGACGCGGCGGTGGACAATTGGATGCAGACCAATGGAGTGGAGACGGCGGCCGATTACTCCTATAAACTAGACGGACTGTTGAAGATGGCGGCCAAGAAATTGGCCGATGATGTGAACGTGATCAACGGGGCGGCGGACGGGATCACGATTATTCATTTCGATTATCCATGCAGCAACCGTGCGGCAGTGGATGGGGGCGGGATATTGGGATCGGCGATCGACGTGGCGGGGGCGACGCGGAACAAATGTTGTTTCGTGCTGTTCAAGTCGGCGGTGGACACCTTTGTGCACGAGATTGGGCATCACCTGTTTCTGGCGCACTTCGGGCCGAAGCCGGACAGCTTCGACGCGGTGTACCATGACCAGACCGATCTGGCGTGCATCATGACGTATAACCGGCC
>CALFYN010000912.1 GCA_937952345.1 uncultured Acidobacteriota bacterium | reverse complement strand
TAAGAAGTCCTTTAGCCCGCTTAGCAAAAAGGCCCGTTCCACTCCGGTGGCGCGGGCCTTTCGCTTTCTACCTTCCTTGTGCCAGCCGCGCCGCTAGGTAATCCGGCAACCCCGCCTTGCGAATCGCCTGCTGCGCACCAGCAATATCGTACTTCGTCCTGCGAAACTGCACCATCCGTGCATCGGAATCGTAGATCGCATACGCCGCCCGCGGATCATGGTCGCGCGGCTGCCCCACTGAGCCCGGGTTGATCAGATACCCCGTCTCCGGCTCAATCGCCAGATCGCTGTCCGGCGCCGCGTACCAGACCCGTCCCGGCCGCATCGCAAACGTTCCCTGTAAATGCGTGTGCCCGAAAAAACAGACTTCGCCCGGCATGTGGCGATATTGAAACGCCGCCTCGTAGCTGCTCGTGACGTACTCGTCTTCATCGGCCGGCGAACCATGGCATAGAAAAAAATCGTCCACCGCAACCGGACCCTGCGGCAGGTTCGCCAGCCACTTGTGGTTCTCCTCCGTCAGCACCGGCTCGGTCCACTTCGCCGCGCAGTAGGCATTGTCGCTGAATTCTTCAATCACCGGATCGCCCGTGCAGGCGCGGTCGTGATTGCCCCGCACCACTACGGGGACGTTGGCTCGCACCCAATCCGCCGTTGCATTGGGATCCGCGCCGTAGCCAACGATGTCGCCCAAACACAGAACGCGGTCGTAGCCGCGCGCGTGCGCCATGACGGCTTCGAGCGCATGGCGGTTGGCGTGAATGTCGGAAAGGATCAGGAAGCGCACAAATGGATGAGCGTGATCTCCGGAGGCGCGCCGACACGCGCGGGAATCCCCACCGTGCCGATGCCGCGCGTCACGTAGATCGCCCGGTTCTCCTTGCGGTACTCGCCATATACGTATGGCGTGAAAATGCGGGCGACGTTCGCGTATTGATGCAGAATCTCGAAGGTCACTTGTCCGCCGTGCGTGTGCCCCGCCAGGGTCAAATCGTACCCCTGCGCCGCGGCCACGGGAAATACATCCGGATTATGAGAAAGCAATACATTCAATTCGCCCGGCTTCACGAATTGCTCCATGACGGTCAGGTAAGGGCTGCGAAAATTCTGGTAGTCCACACCCACCAGGTTCATTTTCGCATCTCCAAATCGCAGCGATGCCGCTTCGCGCCGCAGAATGCGAATCCCGCGCCGGGCCGCCAGCGCCTGTGCGCGATCCTCCACCCGCGAGAATATCTCGTGGTTGCCGTGACAGCCGAGAATGCCGTGATCGGCCCGCAGCCGCGCCACCTGCCCGATGCAGACCTCCAGCGGGTCGTGCGGACCCGTAATCAGGTCGCCCGTCAGCACCGCCAGGTGCGGCTTGGTCTCATTCGCCATATCGATCACCCGGGCCAACTCTTCCTCGGTCAGGAACGGACTCATGTGAATATCGCTCAACTGCAGGATACGCAAGCCCTGCAAATCCCGATGCAGCCCGGGAAAGGAAAGGTCTACTTCTTTCACATGAAACTGCGTGCGGCCCGATACCACTCCATAGCCCGTGATCACCGCCGGCGCGGCAACGATCGCCGACCGCGAGGCTGCCAGAAACTGCCGCCGCTCCGAGGAAAAGCGCTGCTCCATCTTCGGCAACAACAGCCACGCCGCCAGCATCCCAATCATGCACAGCGCATACAGTTGTCCCGTTCCTCGGAACCACGGCAGCCAGTTGCCCGGCGGCAGCAGATTCGCCAGTTGGTGAACGTTGGTCACCACGCTGAAGAATACCCACGTGGCCGAAACCAGCAGCGCCGGCCGCACCCATCGCGCAGTGGCGCGCCGCCACGCCAGACCGTGCATCAGCAGCGCGGCTGTCAGAAACAGGAGGTCCGGAATGTAGCGGAAGAGTGTGGCGCTCAGGCTCACATCACACAGTTTACCACTTGACGAAAAGCGAAAAAAAAGCGAAACTACAATATGCGCTTGGTAGGCATCGCACGGCTCGCCTCCATCTCCCCTACCTTGGAGGCGAAACGCGCGGTGTCCTACCAACTCCTGCCTTCCCGCAAGTGGATCAATCGCTGTGGCAATGACCGCATGCCCTTCGATTTCACCATCAATCCCTATCGCGGCTGCGAGTTCGGCTGCAAATACTGTTACGCCCGCTATACCCACGAGTTCATGGAACTGCGCCGCCCGGAAGACTTTGAGCAGCGCATCTTCGCCAAGCACTTTCACGCTCCGTGGTTTCGGAGCGAATTATCGGGAATTGCCCTTGCGGCACACATCGCCATCGGCACGGCTACCGATCCGTACCAGCCCGCCGAGCGGCGCTACCGTATCACCCGCCAGATCCTCGAAATCCTTGCCGGCGAGCAGGGGCGGCGCATCTCATTGACCACGAAATCGGATCTGGTGGCCCGCGACGCAGATGTTCTGGCGCAGCTCGGCAAACGCAATGTGCTGAGTGTCAACGTGACCATCACCACCACTGATGCGGTTCTGGCCCGGCAGTTGGAGCCGCGCGCGCCCCGCCCCGACCTGCGGCTGCGTGCCGTCCGTGAACTGACCTCGCGTGGCGTGGCTGTGGGCGTCTTCATGAGCCCCATCCTGCCGGGGATTACCGATAGCCTGGCAAGCATCCGCGCTCTGGCCCGCCAAGCCGCCGACGCGGGGGCCAGCTACCTGCAAGGAGGAGTGTTGTTCCTGAAGCCCTGTGCGCGGGCTGTTTTCGATCCGTTTCTCCGTGAGCGGTATCCGGATCTGGAAGAAAGATACGCGGCGCTCTACGCCAAGGGTGCTTATCTGCGCGGCAGCTATCCGGAACACATCGCAACGCTCATGGAAGCCGTGCGGCGCGAGTTTCGTCTCGACCGTAAGCCGGCGGAATACACCGTGGAGCCCAACGACGCGGGCGTCCAGTTGGCGCTATTCGATCAGCGCTTACCCGACTTGCGCGCCACCATCGGCGCCAGGTGAACGTTGACCGTATTGTCCGCGCCCGGCGTAATGTAGACCTTCTGGTGGAACGCCTGATGGGCAGGCCCTTCCACCAGCAAATCGTAGGTGCCCTCCGGAAGGCGCAGCAGATAGGCTCCGGTGGGGTTCGTGGATGCCGTAAAGGTTTCCTTTGATTCCGGGTTTGTCGCCGTCAGCTTCGCCCCGGCGATCACAGACTTGCCGTTATCCGTCACGATGCCGGAGATCTGGCCTTGCTCGGCGGCCGGTGCGAGCAGGCAAGCGAGAAGCGATAGGACCAGGGCTCGTAGCATCATGGTTCGTCTCACTCTTATCCATCGGAGGAGACGGGGAGAAAGATTATGCCTAACGTGAAGTATTGGCCGCTTTCACATAATGCGGCTTGGTGGCGCTGCCGGTGCGGCACTCCACCGCGAACGTCGCATAGGAGTCCGCATTGAGCAATCGCTTGCTCGCCGGGAGCCGGGCGATGGTATCGTCCGTGAACCACCCGCGGCCGTTGTCGTCGATCAGGCCGCCTCCTGGAAAGCCCACAAAATGCGCCATCTCATGGAGCATGATGAAGGCGCAGAACTCGCTGTCGTCAATCGCAAAGAACGCGCGGCGGCCAAGATAAATGCGGTCCACGGCGATCTGCTTTTCCGGGTGGATCAGCCCCGGATGGAACAGGCCGTTGCCGAACGTGAAGGCAATGCGCGGGTCTCCGGTGGGGTCCGCTTCGAACGCTCCGGTGCCCAGCGCGCCGGGCATCAACAGTACGTTCGAATACATTGTGAAGACCCCGTGGATATCGCGGATAGCCTGCGCCCGCGCCCCCGCCGAGAGCGTGTTCAGGGCGAAGTGGCGGTCGAGGCGCGCGTTCGCCGCGCTCTGCCCCATGTCGATGGCGCCGCCCGGAGAATTGGCTCGCAGCAGCGTCGCCTGCGCCGCGTGCACGGATTTGGCCACGAGTCCCATGTGCGCCACCACCCGCCTGCGGATGGCCTCGTTCGCCGAAGGGTCCACCGGGGCGTTCGAAAACAGAAGCTGATTGATGCGTTGGATGGTCTGCTTGCCGGGTTCGATCAGCCCGTCGGCGCCCTTGGCCTTGAACTGCTTGAACTGGAAGTTCCAGATCGCGGAGTTGGTCTTCGGCCCGCACTTGCCATCCACCACCAGGGGGACAGTGGGGCCGCCGTGAAGAGGTTTGATTTGATTGAGCGCTTTCTGGATCGTGCGTACGTCGGAATCCAGGTTCTTGGCCTTGAAGCCGCTGCCGACGGGCAGGTCAATGCTGATGAGTTGATCGGTTGCCGGCAGTCCGCCGAGCGCGTTGTCGCGGCGGCAGATGTGATCGTTGTGCATGACAATGGGCTTCATGAAGGAAAAG
>CALFYN010000911.1 GCA_937952345.1 uncultured Acidobacteriota bacterium | reverse complement strand
TGGAGGGAGAGGTGGAGAAGATCCGCCAGATCGTCGAGAACGCGCCGATCAATATCATGCAGGCGGGGACGAACTTCGTGATCGAGTACATGAATCCGGCTTCGCTTGCGACCTTGCGCAAGATCGAGCACCTGCTGCCGTGCAAGGCGGAGGAAGTGCTTGGCAAGTCGATTGATATTTTCCACAAGAACCCGCAGCACCAGCGCAACATGCTGGCGGACCCGAAGAATCTGCCGCACCGGGCTCGTATTCAACTGGGTCCGGAGGTTCTCGACCTGCTGGTCAGCCCCATTTATGACGGCAAGGGAAAATACCTTGGGCCGATGGTGACCTGGGAGGTGATCACGGAGAAGGTGAAACTGGAGCAGGATGCGGCGCGCGCCCAATCGATGGTGGAGAACGCTCCCATCAACATCATGCTGGCCGACCGCGACCTCAACATCCGCTACATCAATCCTTCGTCACTGGCGACGCTGCGCAAGATCGAGCATCTGTTGCCCTGCCGGGTGGATCAGGTTCTCGGCAGTTGCATCGACATTTTCCACAAGCAGCCGGAGCGGCAACGCCGTCTGTTGGCCGATCCGCGGAACCTGCCGCACAACGCGGTGATTCAACTCGCCGATGAATATCTCGATCTGCGGGTGAGCGCCATTCTGGACAACAAAGGAAACTACGTTGGACCGATGGTGACCTGGGAAGTGATCACCGAGCGCCTGGCCGCGCAAAAGCGTGAGAAGGAGATGATGGAGCGTGAGCGCAAGAGCCAGGAGGAGTTGCAGAACAAGGTAGGCGCCATTCTGGAAGTAGTGAAGGCGGCCTCGGCGGGCGATCTGACCAAGTCGGTCACGGTTTCCGGCTCGGATTCCATCGGACAGATGGGAGAGGGGTTGGCTGCGTTCCTCGAAAACCTGCGCACCAGCATGACGCTGATTGCGCAGAATGCCCAAGCTCTGAGCGCCTCGAGCGAAGAATTGACAGCGATCAGCCAGCAGATGGCCGGCAACAGCGACGAAACGGCAACGCAGGCCAACATCGTCTCGGCGGCGAGCGAGGAGGTGTCGAAGAACGTCGGCGTGGTGGCCACGGGCAGCGAAGAAATGCTCGCTTCGATTCGCGAGATTTCGAAGAGCGCCAATGACGCGGCGCGCATTGCCCGCAGTGCGGTGACGGTGGCCGATTCGACCAACGAGACGATCTCCAAGCTGGGCGACTCGAGCGTGGAGATCGGCAAGGTGATCAAGGTCATCACGTCGATCGCGCAGCAGACGAACCTGCTCGCGTTGAACGCGACGATCGAAGCGGCGCGCGCCGGGGAAGCGGGCAAGGGGTTCGCGGTGGTGGCCAACGAGGTGAAGGAACTGGCCAAGGAAACGGCCAAGGCGACCGAGGAGATCAGCCAGAAGATCGAAGCGATCCAAGGCGATACGAAGGGGGCCGTCAAGGCCATCGGCGACATTGGAGCGGTGATCAACCAGATCAACGACATTTCGAACACGATCGCCTCGGCGGTGGAGGAGCAGACCGCCACCACCAACGAGATTGGCCGCAACCTCACCGAGGCGGCCAAGGGGACCACCGAGATTGCGCGGAACATTACCGGCGTGGCTACGGCGGCCCAAAGCACCACACAAGGAGCGTCCGATACGCAATCGGCGGCAAGGGCGCTGAGTGAAATGGCTTCGAACCTGCAGCAACTGGTTGCGAAGTTCAAAGTCTGATCGGAGGTCGGGTCCGCCGCCGCACGCCCGATACCCGCGGGGAGTGGTGGCGGGCCCGCAGATAAGTTCGAGTGAAGAAGGTAGACGAAAACATGCAGAGAGCAATGGTCGTGGACGATTCCCGGGCAATCCGCCTCATTCTGACGCGAACGCTGTCCGAACTCGGCTATGACGTTTGCCAGGCGGCAAACGGGAAGGAGGCGCTTTCCGTTCTGGAGGGCCAGCAAGGCAGCGTGTCGCTGGTGCTGGTGGACTGGAACATGCCGGAGATGAATGGCCTCGACTTCGTGAAGAACGTCCGTTCGGACGGCCGTTACAGCGAGGTAAAGCTGATGATGGTGACCACGGAAACGCAGGTGGAGCAGATGCTGGCGGCGCTCGAGGCGGGAGCCAACGAGTATGTCATGAAGCCATTCACCAAAGAGGTGATTGCGGACAAGCTGCGCGTTTTAGGAGTGCTGCAATAGCAGGACGAGGACAAACCGAATGGGTAGAACGGTAATACAGCCGGGCCGGAAAATCCGGGTACTCGTGGTGGACGATTCGGTGGTGATCCGGAGGCTGGTGACGCTGGCCTTGCAGGAAGACTCGGAGATCGAAGTGGTGGGATCGGCGGCGAACGGAGCGATCGCGCTGCAGCGGATTCCGCAGATGAACCCGGATGTGGTGACGCTGGACGTGGAGATGCCGGAAATGAACGGCCTCGAGGCGTTGCGGCGGATCCGCAAGGAGTACCCGCACCTGGTGGTGATCATGTTCAGCACGCTCACCTCGCGCGGAGCGACGGCGACGATGGACGCGCTCACGCTGGGAGCCAACGATTACGTCACGAAGGCGGCCAATGTGGGCGCGCTGGACAAATCGATTGCGGCATTGCGGCAGGAACTGATTCCGAAGGTCAAGCAATTCTTCCATGGTCCGGCGCACCTGGAGCCCAAGCCTGCGATTGCGGCTCCGCCGCCGGCGGGAGTGAAGCCGGTGGTTGCGCAGGGGTTTTCCGGTGTGCGGCGCACGGGCGTGAAGAAGGCGATTGTGATTGGCGTATCGACGGGTGGTCCGACGGCGCTGGCCGAGATCATGCCGCAGTTTCCGGAGAACTTATCGGTTCCGGTGGCGATTGTGCAGCATATGCCGCCGATGTTCACGCGGCTGCTGGCCGAGCGGTTGCAGTTGAAATCGAAGATCCGGGTAGTGGAAGCGGAGGCAGGAATGCCGATGGAGCCGGGCAAGGCGATTGTGGCGGCGGGCGACTTTCATCTGGTTCTGAAGCGGGAGGGGACGAGGGTAGTCTGTTCGTTGAATCAGGATCCGCCGGAGAACTCGTGCCGGCCGGCGGTGGACGTGATGTTTCGTTCGGCGCTGGAGGCCTATGGGGGGAGTGTGGTGGCGGCGGTTCTCACGGGGATGGGCCAGGACGGGCTGCGTGGCGCCGAAGTGCTGCGACCGGCGGGTGCTTATGTCATCGCGCAGGACGAGGCATCCAGTGTGGTTTGGGGAATGCCGGGAGCTGTGGTGAGGGCTGGGCTTTCCGATTCCGTGGTGAGCTTACAGGGGATGGTGCCGGAGATTTTGAAGAGAATGGCCGGTGCATAAGGAGTGAAGAAAGAGAATGGCGACAATCATCGGTGGCGCGGCGCCGACCGGAGCGCAAAGGAAGACCGAGATCCAGCCGGAGAACTACCGTTTTCTGCAGGACTACATCTATCGGGAATCCGGGATAGTTATTGACGCCGACAAGCACTACCTGTTGGAGGCGCGGCTTGCGCCGGTGGCGCGCAAGCAGCAGGTGGACACGTTGAACGATCTCTGCAATCTGCTGCGGGCCACGGCATCGGGCGGCGAGTTACGCCAGCAGGTTGTGGAAGCGATGACGACGCACGAGACGCTGTTTTTCCGCGATCTGGCGCAGTACGACGCGTTGAAGTCGACGATACTGCCCCCGTTGATCGAGCAGCGGCGGCAGAGCCGGCAGTTGAGCTTCTGGTCGGCGGCGAGTTCGAGCGGGCAGGAGGCGTATTCGCTGGCGATGATGCTGCTGGAGATGGGTTTGCGGGACTGGCGGATCAGCATAGTCGGGACGGATTTGTCGGAGCAGATTCTCGACCGGGCGCGGCAGGGCCGATTCATGCAGATTGAGGTCAATCGGGGGCTTCCGGTGGCGTATCTGGTGAAGTACTTCACGCGGCACGGGCTGGAGTGGCAGTTGAAGGACGAAGTGCGCAACATGGTTCGGTTCCAGCGATTCGATCTGCGGGATGGGATGCGGACGATGGGACCGTTTGATGTCGTGTTCTGCCGGAATGTGCTGATCTACTTTGATCAGGAAACGAAGAAGAAGATTCTGGAAGGAATCTGCGGCACATTACACCGAGGGGGGCACTTGCTGCTGGGCGGAGCGGAGACGACGCTCAGCATTACGGATAAATACGAACGAGTGACTGTAGGGCAGGCCGTGCTCTACCGTACTGCGTGAGGCGAAGGAGGAGGAGAAGCAATGCCATTTCCCGTGGAAGCCTATCAAAACGAGACTGCGCAGATCGTAACGGACGTCTTCCAGACCATGCTGAGGATGGAGGTGCAGCCCGCCGACGCGGTGTGGTCGCAACAGCCTGGCACGCTGACGGCGGCGATCTTTTTTGCGGGTTCGTGGAAGGGTGCCGTGCTGGTGGAGTGTAGCGAAAGCCAGGCTTGCCGGTGGACGGCGAGGCTGATGTCGATTGCGGAACCGGCAGGGATAACGGACGACGTACACGATGCGATGGGGGAAATCGTGAACATGATCGGGGGCAATCTGAAGTCGGTGATTCCCTCGGGCGTGGGGCTATCGATGCCGACGGTGGTGGAGGGGCGCAACTACTCGCTGAAGATCTGCGGGGGGAACCTGGTGCACCGGCAGTCGTTTGCGGGTCCGACGGGCACCTTCTGGATCACGTTTGTGGAGATGCTGGAGAAGTAGCGGGCGGCAAGCTGGTAGATTGGTGGGGATGGCCGCTCCTGTGCTGTTGCGCGGGGCCCGGCAGTTGCTGACACTGCGTGAGTCACGCGGTTCCCGTGGCGGAACCGGCAGAGAGAAGCTGGGAATTCTGGAAGATGGCAGTCTGCTGATCGAGGACGGCCGCATCCGGGAAACGGGTATTTGGCGGCGGATCGGCAATCTGCAAGTGGCGCGCGGGGCGCGGCAGATTGATGCTACGGGTTGTGTGGTGTTGCCGGCGTTCATTGACTCGCATGTGGAATTGTTTGCGGGTTCGATCAGCCCGCCGGTGATTCGCAAGCGGGTACGCAGCCTGATTGCGCAGGGGACGTTGCTGGTTTGCTCATCGCCTCCGCCCAATCCGCGCCCCATGCAGGCGGCTCGCGCGGAGGGGTTGGAGATTCGGACAGACACGGTGGAGGAAACCGTTCTGCCACTGCGGGCATGCCTTTCGTGGCAATCCTGTCCGTTGCCGCCCACGAGTTGCATCGGCACGGGCTTCGATGGCCACACGCATCTGGCAGCGAGCATGGCCGCGGCCATCGCCATAGCCGTGATGCAGGGGGCGGCGGTGGAAGAGGCCATTCTGGCGGCGACGTTGCGTCCGGCCCGGCAACTTGGACTGGATGGGGAGCTAGGAGCTCTGGCGCCGGGCTGTTACGCGGATTTCCTACTGTTGGACCTCGCCGATTACCGGCAAATCCCGTATCATCTGGGAGAGCATCTGGTGCGCGCGGTCTACAAGCGCGGCGTGAAGGTGTACGAGCGAGGAGAGCCCTATTGGCACGGCGAATCATTGAATGCGTCCCCAATTTCAGTGAAGGGAGAAACGCGGAAACGGTAGCGCGCATTGTGGATGCGATCGCGGCGGTTCCGGGAGTGGCGATTCTCGGCCAGGAGAGCGACACGGATCATCACCGCAGCGTTGTGACCTTCGCGGGGACGCCGGAGGCGGTGCAGGAAGGCGCGTTCCGGGGTGTGCAGGAGGCGGCCACGCTCATCGATCTGCGCCGGCACGAGGGGGTGCATCCGCGGTTGGGGGCGGCCGATGTGGTTCCTTTCGTTCCTGTCCTCAACACCACGCTCGAGGATTGCGCCGGGTATGCACACGAGTTCGGCCAGCGTGTGTGGAGCGAACTGAAGATTCCGGTGTACTTCTACGAAGCCGCGGCGCTGCGCGAGGACCGCCGGCGGCTGGAGAACGTGCGGCGCGGGGGATTTGAGAAGCTTGCCGTGCAGGTGCAGACGGACCCCAGCAAACGCCCTGATTTGGGCGGTCCGCTGCTGCATCCCAGCGCCGGGGCGGTGATTGCCGGCGCGCGCAAATACCTGCTGGCCTTCAATATCAATCTCCAGACAAACGACCTGGCGGTGGCACAGGAGATCGCGGTGAAGATACGGGCCTCGTCGGGCGGGTTGCCACACGTGAAGGCGATGGGGGTGCTGCTGGCCTCGCGCGGGCTGGCGCAGGTTTCGATGAATCTGACTGACTTCGAAGTCACCGGGCTGCATGTGGTGTACGCCGCGGTGGAGCGCGAAGCCGCGGCCCGTGGCGTGGCCATCGCGGGCAGCGAGATCATCGGCCTGATGCCGGCCAAAGCGTTTGCGATGACGGCGGCGCATGCGCTACGCGTGGAGAACTTCGAGAGCCGTCAGATTCTGGAGAGCCGATTGTTAGGCGATCTGATAGACTGAGGCCGAGGAGCTAGATTCATGCCCAACCGACGCAAGTTCTTGAAGACGATTCCCGCGGTGCCCGCGCTCACGGCGCTGCCCGCCAGTGCCGCCAAAGTCCCCGCCAAGCGTGATTACTTCAAGGAACTCGGGCTGCGCACCTTCATCAACGCGGCAGGCACCTACACCACGCTGACGGCATCGCTGATGCAGCCGGAAGCGGTTGCGGCCATCGAATACGCCTCGAAGCATTTCGTCCGCTTGAATGAATTGCAGGACGCCTGCGGCAAGCGGATTGCCGAGCTGATCGGGTGCGAAGCGGCGATGGTATCGTCGGGGGCCGCCGGCGCCCTGCTGGCGGGCACCGCCGCGTGTGTAGCGGGCAAGGACCCGGAGAAGATCAAGCGCCTGCCCGATTCCGCGGGCATGAAGAACGAAGTGCTGATTCAGAAAAGCCACCGCTACGGCTATGACCACGCGGTGCGCGCTGCCGGCGTGAAGATGATCGAGATTGAGACGACGGCCGAGTATGAGCGCGCGGTGAACGAACGAACGGCCATGGCGCTGTTTTTCAACGATGCCGATCCGCGCGGCCAGATCAAGATCGCGGAGTGGATCGCGCTCGGCAAGAAGCACGGTATTCCGACTTTCAATGATGCCGCGGCGGACGTGCCGCCGGTGGAGAACCTGAGCAAGTACATCAAGATGGGCTTCGACCTGGTGACGTTCTCGGGCGGCAAGAATATTCGCGGGCCGCAAAGCGCGGGCCTGCTGCTCGGCCGCAAGGATCTGATTGAGGCGGCGAAGATGAACGTGTCACCGAACAGTGACAGCGTCGGGCGCGGGTGCAAGGTGAACAAGGAAGAGATTCTGGGGATGATGGTGGCGCTTGAGAACTACATGAAGCGCGACCATGCCGCGGAGATGAAAGAAGGCGAGCGGCGGGTGAACGTGATCGCGGCGGCGGTGAAATCGCTTCCCGGGGTGACGACGGAAATTCAATTGCCGGCCATCGCCAATCGCGTGCCCCACCTGCACGTGAAGTGGGATTTCAGCAAGATCAGCGTGCGCGACGTAATGGCGAAACTGCGCGAAGGCGAGCCGTCGATCGAGGTCACGCCCTCGGGGCGCGATTCGCTAGTCATTAATACGTGGGTTGCGCAGCCTGGCGACGCAGAGATTGTGGCAAAGCGGCTCAAGGAAGTCCTCAAAGCCGCTCTCGCCTAATTCCTACGCCTGAGGCTTGTAGGCAATACAGTCGATTTCCACCTTCATGGTGGGGTTAGCGAACTTCGTTTCGACCGTGGTGCGTGCGGGCTTCGTATCTCCGAAGAACTCGGCATAGACGGCATTCATGGCGTCGAAGTCTTTGCCATCGCGGAGAAAGACGCCGCATCTGACGACATCGGAGAGGGAAGCTCCGGCCGCTTCCAACACGCGCTGCACGTTGGTGAGTGTGACTCGCGTTTCGTGCTGAATATCGCCGAAGGAAAACTCATTGGTGACGGGGTCTACAGGGCCCTGGCCGGCAACGAAGATGAAATCCCCGGCGCGGACCGCCGGGGAATAGGGCCCGCGAGGCCGGGGGCTGTCGGAAGGATAGATACGCTCGATCATAGCTAATCTCCCTTCTTGCGGCGCGGGGCAGCCTTGCGTGCGGGCTTGGAGCCATCGGCCGCTTTCCGGGGGGCGCGCTTGCGGACGGGAGCGGGCTTGGGCGGCGGCGGATTGGGCTCCATCATGGTCGGCTGGCCTTCCACGTAGGGTTGCGGACCGTCGTCCTCTTCCTCGATGAGTTCGGGTTCGGGCGCGGGCGGCAATGCGGGCGGATAGAACTCGGCGCCGAGGTAGACGGTAGCGCCGCCTTCATCCCGTTCCAGGCGCACGACGAAGCTATCCTGGGCGAAGGTCAGAAACTCAGAGAACTGCTGGAAGCCGTAGGTCTTGAAATCGAAGTGGGGGAACTCTTCGGAAAGCCAGGACTGGAGCTGATCGGCGGGGCGGCCATCTTCCATTTCGAGGCGGTGGATTTCGAGGACTTCGCGCAAGGTGGGCAGAGCCTCTTCGGGCTTGACCACCGGTCCGACCGGACCCTTGCGTTCGATGGTGTAGTGGCCGCCGTGGCCCTTGGCCTCGACGAGGCCGGCTTTTTTGAGCTTGTCCACAAACTCTGAGAAGCTGTTGCATCCGTAAGCCTTTTCGCTGAAGGCGGGATCGAGCTGGAGCATGGTGGACTTGAGCAAGCCGAGTTGCGGCTTGACTTCGCGGCGCTCGAGAACCTGGAGGGCGCGTTCCACGAGCGGCATGGCGATGGAAAGCTCGAGCGGGGCCGGGCGGGTGCGCTGGAACTTGTCGCGCTTGTCGTCGCGGTCGCGGGGGCGGTCGTCGCGGCGTTCCTCGCGTGGACGGTCGTGGGGGCGCTCGTCACGGGGGCGATCGTCGCGCCGGGGTTCTTCGCGGCGAGGCTCGTCGCGTCGCGGTTCCTCGCGGCGCTGTTCGTAAACGGTGACCTTCTCGCCGCGGGCATCCATCAGGGCTTCATAGCTGATGAACTCGTGGCAGTTCTGCTGGAGGATCGTGCTGGTGAAGGCTTTGCCGCCGACCACGAAGATACGTTTGCCGAACTCGCGCAGTTTGTTGACGAGGGGGATAAAGTCGCTGTCGCCGCTGATGATGGCGAAGGCATTCACATGCGGGTGCGTGAAAGCCATTTCCAGGGCATCGAGGGCGAGGTTGATGTCCGCACCGTTTTTGTCGCCGCGGGGGGAAGGGTTGCGTTGCACCATTTGCACCGCGTTTTCCGCCATCTAGCGGGTGGCGGCATCCTGGCGGCTCCAGTTCGCGTAAGCGAACTTGTCCAGAATGTGGCCGCGC
>CALFYN010000910.1 GCA_937952345.1 uncultured Acidobacteriota bacterium | reverse complement strand
GAATTTCAGGTTGTGCGCACCGTTGATCCAACTGAGGTTGTCGGACCAGTTCCAAATGTTGTTCGTGCCGAAGAACGGGAAGCGCTGTTCGATGTTCAACTGCGGGGCGTTGGGAATTCCGCCGAAGTTGGCGTTGGGAATCAGGTTCAGCGGATTCGACTGCGGGAAGAACTGCGGCAGTCCGAGATTGAGCTTGTTGCGGTCGTTGCGGTCGATGCCGGCCTGATTGAGCGGCGAGACCAACTGCAGCGCGCGGTTGATGCCGAAGGTGAACTCATTGACCAGCGTCGGCTTGAAGGTGTGGATGAGCGTGCTCACCAGGCCTGCGCTCTGGATGGAGTATTCAATCGGGAACTGCGGCCAGTTGCCGGAAGCGAGAACGAAGTTGAAATCGCCGCGGAACGCCTCGTAGTTGCGAATGGCGCGGGCGTAAAAGATGCTCTTCGGGCTGATGTTCCAATCGATGCGCAGGATGTCTTCATCACGCGGTTGGTCGACCTGGCTTTGGAAGACCGAGTTGAAGGAGCGTGCCGGATCGACGGTGTTGGGCAGGGGGAACGCGCCGAGCAATTTCTGGCCACTGGGGTCGATACGCGAGGCGGGAATGACGTTGCCGGGGAATGGACGGCGTCCGTTCAAAGGATCGTTGACGGCGATGAGGCGGCCGTTCTGGTCGAGCGTCTGGGAGAAGTCGCCGTTGCGTTCGAGCGCGGAAGGGAAGGTGCGGCGTCCAATGGCGGTGGGATATTTGCGCGGCAGGAATTCCTGCGACCAGAAGAAAAACAACTTGTCCTTGCTGGTGTTGAAGACGCCGGGTATGTAGAGCGGGCCGCCGATGTTGTAGCCGGGGTAATCGAAGCGGTAGCGCGGGCGTGCAAGTCCATCGCGATTACGGAAGAACTCGTTGGCATTGAACGCTTCGTTGCGCTTGAAGTAGTAGCCGACGCCGTGGAATTCCTTGGTGCCGCTCTTGATGACGGCGTTGATGGTGCCTCCGGAAGAACGGCCGTACTCGGCCTGGTAGTTGGTGAGCAGCACTTTCAGTTCGCCGACCGCGTCGACGCTGGGGGCAAGGTAAGGTCCGCCCATGGAGCCGGTGTCGAGCGAGGAAACTCCGTCGAGCGTGAGGTTGATGGTGCCGGAGCGATTGCCGTTGATGGTGATGCCGCCCAGATTGTTCCAGCCTGGCGCGTCGCGATTGCGCGTGTCGATGACACCGGGCAGCAGCTTGACGAGGCCAAGGTAATCGCGGCCCTTCAGCGACAACCGTTCGTATTGCTGGCTGGAGATCAGTCCGCTGCGTTCGGCGCTCTGCGTTTGCAGGCGCGCGGCTTCGGCTTCGACGGAGACGACCTGCGTCACTTCGCCGAGTTCGAGACGGATCTGGCGGACAACGACACGCTCTGTGGCGGTGAGTTCAATGTCACGCTGCTCGTATTTCTTGAAGCCCTGCTGCTCCACGGTGATGGTGTAGTTGCCGGGCAGGAGTTGAGTGAACACGAAGGCTCCGGTGCCGTCAGTGTTCGTCTGGCGGGTCTGCGCGTTTCCGGTATTCACCAGACCTACGGCGGCGCCCGGGATGATGTTGCCGGTTGGGTCGGCGACCGTACCGGAGATCTGGCCGGTCAGGCCTTGCGCCCAGGACGAACTGGCGGATAGCAGAAACAATGCGGCGAACGTGGCTGTACGCATGGAATCCCCTTTCTCGGATCAAGTGCAGGACATTCCATCATAAAACGATAAAAAGGTCAATAGTGCTGTATAGCTTAAGAACTGTTGGTCGATTGTTGCGCTCGATGGCGAGGATGAGATATAGGTGAATGCGCAATACATTCTGGAGGTTTTTATGAGGGCTATGATCGCCTTACTCTTGTTGACGCTCCCACTGGTAGTGCAGGCGCAGGACACGCGCGGCACTATCTCCGGCACGGTCACGGACAGCCAGGCCGCCGTGATCGCGGGAGCCGCCGTCGCCGTCACCAATACCGGCACCGGTGTCGCCGTGAAGCTCACGACGAATGCGAGCGGATATTACGAAGCCCCGTTGTTACTGCCCGGCAGCTACAGCGTAACGGCGGAGATGCAGGGATTCAAACGGCTGGTGCGCTCGGGAATCACGCTTGGGTTGAGCGAGCAGTTGGAAATCAACCTGCTGTTGGAGATTGGCGGAACCAGCGAGTCGGTCACGATTACGGCGGAGGCGCCGATGCTGGAGACGAGTTCGGTTTCCTCGGGCCGGTCTGTGACAAACCGCGAGGTAATGGACCTGCCGGTATTGGGAAACAACGTTTCCATGCTGGCGCGCATGGCTCCTGGAGTACAGGTGCCGGGAACCACGCAGTTCCTGGTGCAAGGGCAGATCGGCGGGGGATCGGGATACTCCATGCCGGGCGGTGTGGGCGGGAACGAATGGTCCATGGACGGTGCGTCGACGAACGGTACGAACCGGCGCGTATCCATCATGCCGAGCCCCGACGTGATTGACGAATTCCGCATTGAAACGTCGAATTTTGACGCGTCGTTCGGGCATGCTACGGGGCTGAACATTTCCATGTCGACGAAGTCGGGGGCGAATGCTTTGCATGGATCGGCCACCTACCAATACTTCAATCAGCGGTGGAACGCGGTGCCGTTTTTCGTGAAGCAGGGGCGGGGAGTGCAGATTGCGCAAGCGCAGGCGGCGGGGAACACTGCTTTGGCCAACGATCTGGCGCAGCGCCCGTTGCTGCCACCCGGCCACACCAACAACTACCACGGATCCATCAGCGGGCCCGTGTATATTCCGAAGTTGTTCGACGGCCGGAACCGCGTGTTCTTTTTCCTGGGCTATTCCGGCTTGAAGAACCTGCAGTCCGCGCGGCCGAGCGAACTCAACTACACGGTGCCGACGGTGGCGATGCGCAATGGAGACTTCTCCCAATTGTTGGGGGTTCGCACCAGCCCCGCGCGCTATCAGGTGTACGATCCGCTGTCGACGCGGCCCGATCCGGCGCGCCCGGGGCACGTGGTGCGCGATCCTTTCGCGGGGAACATCATTGCACGGAGCCGCTTCACCAACCCGATCTACAATTTCTACAACCAGCGCATGCCGTTGCCGAATAATGATCCCACCGATCCGCGGAATGAGCCGTTGAACAACTACCTGGCGACGGGCATGCCAAACAATGTCGATTACAACTCCTGGAACAATCGCATTGACTATCACGCATCGAACCGGCACCGGTTCTTCTTCCGCTGGTTGCGAAGCGAATTCGAAGAGGACGCGCAGGATTACACGTATGAGACGGAAGCGGGTTTGATGGCCTGGGACGAAATCCGGCCGACGCTGACTGGGGCGGCGGACTGGACCTTTACGTTGAGCGCCAACACGGTGATGAACCTCTCCGTCGACGCGACGAAGTTCCTGCAACAGAACCAAAGGCGCGGGACGCGGCGCTACATGCCGACGGACGCGGGTTTGCCGTCGTACATGGATGTGAAGTGCGACGCCAGTTGCGTCATGCCTCGCGTGATCTGGCCGGGAATGACGGCCTGGTCGGGAGATATGGTGTTGAGCACCACTGTGGACCCGGGAACGCAGGGACGGCAACAAAGCCTCAAGTACAACTTCACGCAGATCCGGAATTCGCACACGCTGCGCGCCGGCGTGGATTTCCGGCAGCATTACCGCAATCAGATCCAGACGGGCGGTTTTACGTCGGGAAATTTCACCTTCGCCAACACGTTGGTGCGGCGCGACGAAGACGGGTTCACGCCGGCCGGGACGTTGGGCCTGACCTGGGCCACGTTTCTGTTGGGAATGCCGACGGGGATGAATTTGGACACCAACGACACGTTTGCGCTGATGAATCCGTACTACGCCTGGTACGGCCAGGACACGTGGCGCGCCACTCGCAACCTGACGGTGACGCTCGGATTGCGCATGGAATATGAGCAGGGTCCAACGGAGCGCTACAACCGGTCGTTGTCGTATTTCGATCCGAACCTGGAGTTGCCGATCACGGCCGCCGCGCAGGCGGCCTATGCGCGGAATCCTCTGCCGGAACTGCCGGCAAGCCAGTTCATTGTACGCGGCGGATCTGTGTACGCCGGCGTCGGCGGAACTCCGCGGCGGCTGTGGCGGAACGAACTGATGTGGCTGCCGAGGGTTTCGGCGGCGTATAAGGTGGGGTCGAAGATGGTCGTACGCGGCGGATACGGGATATTCTTTGACACGCTGAACGTGATGAATCAGGCGACGGACCAGTACGGTTTTGCGCGAGCCACAAACACGGTGCTGACCACGGATTTCGGGCAGACATACCGCGCCGGCGATCCGAAGAACGGGGTCTCGCCTCTCACGGATCCGTTCCCGGTGCGTGCCGATGGGACGCGCTTTGACGTGCCGCTGCGCACAGCGTTGGGTTCCATGGCTCGAGTGGGACAAGGGTTTACCTATACCGACTTCAATCGCACGCATCCCCGCGTGCAGCGCTGGCGCGTCGGCGTGCAGCGGGAGTTGTCGGGCAACATGCTGGTGGAGGCGGCCTACTGGGGACAATGGACAGACCGCATCCACATGACACAGCGCCTGGATGCGCTGCCGGAGCAGTTCTGGGCGACGGGGACGGTGAGAAACAATGCCCTGGCGACGGACATGAACCGGCAGGTGACGAATCCGTTCCACATTTCGAACTTCGAATCCGTGAGGACTTCAGACCCGGTGCTCTATCAGCACATGAGTACTCTGGCGCAGTTCACCGCGCGGACGATCGCCAAGCACCGCCTGCTGCGGCCGTTCCCGCAGATGAACGGGCTGAACAACAACTCGGTGCCCGATGGGAAGGCGCAGACGCATGCTTTCGAGTTCAACTTTCAACGGCGCTTTTCGCGAGGGTTGACGTTCAACACCTCATACACGCGGATGATTCAGAAGAACCGCACGATTTACGAGAACGAGTTCAACACCGACCCGACGATCTGGTGGCCAAGCGACACGGCGCGTCCGCATCGCATCACGGCGACGGCGATTTACGAACTGCCCTTCGGCAAGGGGCGATCGTACTGGCAGTCGGGGCCGTTGAATCACATCTTCGGCGGATGGCAGATTGCGGCCACGTACGAATTCCAGCCGGGGCCGCAATTGTCCTGGGGCAATCTGTTCTATTACGGCGACATCAACAATTTTGAAGCCGATGCCACATCGGGGACGAAGACACTGGATCAATGGTTCAACACGAACCTGCCGTTTGAGCGCAATGCCGCGAATCTGCCGGCGGCGTTTCATGTGCGCGTGTTTCCGCGATTCTTCAACGGACTGCGCGCGGACGGATTGAATCAATGGAACGGGAATCTGTTGCGGGAGTTTCGAATTGTCGAAGGCTTGCGATTCCAGGTTCGCGCCGATGCCATCAACCTGCAGAACCGGTCTCAGATGGCGGGTCCGAACCTCTCCCCAACCTCGACGTTGTTTGGTAGAATCACCAGCCAGACGTCATCGTTGAACCGTTTTTACCAGATACAAGCCAGGATTCAGTTCTAAGGAGATTGCGACTATGACAGGGACAATGGACAGGCGGTCCGCCTTGCGCGCGCTGCTGTCACCCGCGGCGCTATTCGGCATGGATGCCATGTTCACGGCGGAGCGCACGAATGCCGCTGCCGTGGGGCCGAACGATAAGATCAAGGTGACGAAGGTCGAATCCTTCGTGCTGAAGAATTCGTGGGTCTTCGTGAAGATCTCCACTGACGCCGGAATCACGGGTTGGGGAGAAATGCTGAAGGATGACGCCAAGGCCTGCGCGGCCGGGGCGCTGGATGTCGGCAAGTATCTGGTGGGCCAGGATCCCTCGCGCGTGGTGCATCACTGGCAGGCGATTCATCGCGGCGCGTTTTATCGCGGCGGGCCCATCAAGACTGCCATTTCGAGCGGCATCGATCAGGCGCTGTGGGACATCAAAGGCAAGATGTACGGGGTGCCGGTGTGGAAGCTGCTCGGCGGGCAGACGCGCGACCGCGTGCGTGTGTACGGGCAAATCAGCGAAAAAACCGGAGTCAACGCGATCAAAGTGGGTTTGCGGGGCACCAAACGTTCGCCCTTCAAATACAACGAAGGACTGAAATTCGTCGAAGAAGTGGTGGAGCGCTTCAAGGCGCTGCGCGAGAAGGTGGGGTCGGGGGTCGATATCGGCGTCGAGTTCCACGGCGCGGTGCAGCCGCCCACAGCGATGACGCTGATCAAGGCGATGGAACCCTATCATCCCAGGTTTTACGAGGAGCTCGCGCAGGCGCTGAATGTGGATGTGATGGCCGAGATGGCGAAAAAGACGCATGTGCCCATCGCCACCGGCGAGCGCATCTTCACCAAATGGGGATTCCGCGAAATTCTGGAGAAACGCGCCGCAACAATCCTGCAGCCCGATGTTTGTTATGCCGGCGGCATTACGGAGTTGAAGATCATCGCCGGGATGGCGGAAGCCTATTACACACCGCTCGCGCCGCACAATCCGCAGGGGCCGTGCTCCCTGGCTTCGAGCCTGCAGATTGCGGCGGCGATTCCGAACTTCCTCATTCAGGAGCGCGGAGACAACGAGTATTCAGACCTGTTGGCGAAGCCGCTGCCTCCGGTTACAAACGGGCACAGGCCTCTGTTGACCGAGCCCGGACTCGGCATCACCATCGACGAGAACAAGCTGATGGCGCAAGTCGGTGAGCCGCGCGCCTACCGCACGGCTTACGATGATGACGACGGGTCAGTGGTGGATTGGTAACTACTTCTCTTCGATGGTCAGCTTGACGAGTTTGTCGCCCTGCTGGGTGGCATTGACGATGTCCTGACCTTCCAGAACCTTGCCGAACACCGTGTGCTTGCCGTCCAGCCAATCGCACGGAATGTGCGTGATGAAGAACTGGCTGCCGTTGGTGTTCGGGCCGGCATTGGCCATGGAAAGCGCGCCCACGGTGTGGCGGTGCGGGTTGTTTTTCGTTTCGTCTTCGAAACGGTAGCCCGGGCCGCCACGGCCGGTGCCTTCCGGATCTCCGCCCTGAATCATGAAGTCGGCGATGACGCGATGGAACATGGTGCCGTCGTAGAAGGCTTCGCGTGCCAGGAAGACGAAGTTGTTCACGGTCTTCGGGGCGTCCTTGGCGAACAGTTCACAGACGATCTTGCCGCGCGTGGTTTCAAACGTGGCCACGTAGTTCTTCGTTGTGTCGATGGACATCGGCGGTGGGGCGGAATACATTTTTGGCATAAACTAATCAGTCTAGCAGGTGGACATGCATCGTCTCGTACTTCTGGCTATAGCCGTTTCATGCTGGGGGCAATCGCTCACCGGCGTCGTTGATATTCATGCGCATTGCGATCCAGATGTGACGCCGCGGTCCATCGATGCGCTGAATCTGGTGCGGCTGGCGAAGCAGAAAGGCTTCCGCGGGCTGGTGCTGAAAAATCATTATGAGCCGACGGCTTCGTGGGCGGCTTTGGCGCGCCAGGAAGTGCCGGGCATCGAAGTCTTCGGCGGCATTGCGCTGAACCGTTCCAACGGTGGAGTGAATCCCGCCGCTGTCGAACGCATGGCGAAGGTGAAGGGCGGCTGGGGCAAGGTGGTGTGGATGCCGACCTTCGATGCCGAGAATCACGTGCGGTTGACGAAAGAGCAACGCCCCTACGTTTCCGTCTCACGCGCTGGGAAATTGCTGCCGGAGACGCTGGCCGTGCTGGACCTGATCGCGAAGTACAAACTCGTGCTGGCCACCGGGCACTCGGCTCCGGAAGAAATCCTGGCGATGATTCGGGAGGCGAAGCAGCGAGGGATTGCGTCGATTGTGGTGACTCATCCCATGAATCAGTACGTGCGGATGAGCGTCGCGCAGATGAAGCAGGCCGTGGCGATGGGAGCGATGCTGGAGTTTACGGGCAATGCCGTGCTGGGGTTGCAGAAAGAGAACGAATTTAAAGACTACGCGGGTGTGATGCGGCAGGTGGGATTTGGCGCCGTGATTCTATCGAGCGACTTCGGGCAACAAGGAAATCCGCTGCATCCGGATGGATTGCAGCGGATCTTCGAAGGTCTGCGTAAAGAGGGTGTCAGCGTTGCCGAGATCGAACGGATTGTGAAGACGAATCCGGCGAAGCTGCTTGCACTGCCCTAGCCGCGCCGCGTGTAGCGCACCGCCGCGATGCCGAAGGCGGCCAGGAACAACGCCGCGGTGCCAGGCTCCGGAACGGCTCCGGGGGAGTATGCCGTGAGTACACGCACATAGTCTCCGGGAGTCCCGGCGCTGGTGTTGAAGCGGATCTGCCGGACGCCACTGATGGTGACCGAATCGCCGGCTTCCAAACCGCGGAGCGTCGGGTTGAGATAGTTGACTCCGGTGTTAGCCAGGAAATCGCTAGCCAACAGGTTCCCCGTAGACGTGATGATGGCAACGACGTCGGAATCGAAATCCACGGTGCCATTGATGCTCGTCGTGGTGGCGGGATCAAAGAAAATGTAGTGGCTGGCGACGGTACTGTTGACTGGCAGCGTGAGGGGGCCGGAAGGCACGACGTCCACATTGAGCGGGCCCGGCAGAACGATGTTCTGGTCTTCGTCAAAGCCGTAGAGGTTGATGGACTGGAAGTTATTATTACCCACGGTATTATCCGGGGTCGATGCCGTGAACGGAACGGTGAGTTTGATGAACTGCGCGCCAGGTGCGCCCGAGGTTATGCTGCCGCCGATGATGGTGGCGGAGGCAGGGATCGACATTGCGGCTAGAGCGATAGCCGCGGCAAACAGTGTTCTCCGATTGCTCATTGGGTTGGAAGGTGGTCCTTTCGTGTGTTGATCCAGCGAAGCGTGTCGCTTGGTATTTCGAACAGAGTCACCCGGATTACATGTGTGAACAATGGGCCGAAGGTAGCCAGTACCTGCGAAAAGGTAATGAACCTGACTCGTCGCGGTACCAGTGCCCATTTGACAGCGCGGCGCTCGGGACGATTCAATAGGCTGCATGTTTTTCGCTATCCTGCTCGCCGCAGGCGCACTGTTTGCGCAACAGCCCAACACCTTGACGAAAGCCGAATCCAGCGCGGGTTGGATTCTTCTGTTTGATGGAGCAAGTCTGAAAGGATGGGACGCGAGGGCCACCTTTGATCCCACGGCAAGCGGGAACTGGAGCGTGCGCGATGGAGCCATCTACTGCCCGGGCACTGTTCCGGGATGGCTGAGCACGGCGGCCACGTTCGGCAACTATACGTTGAAGCTGGAATTTCGCGGCGCGGAGAACGTAAACAGCGGAGTATTTCTCCGATCACAAAAAGAAGGCGCCCCGCACCAGACGGGATACGAGTTGCAAATCTGGGATTACCAGCCGCAAGGATTTCTCACGGGCAGCCTGGTGGGCAGCGTGAAGGCCGGGCCGGCGAAAGTGGCCGGCGGCAGATGGAATCAATATGAAGTGACAGCGCGCGGCGACCGCTTTGTTGTTCGATTGAACGGAAGCCAGATTCTGGACGCGCGCGATGGGAAGCATGCTTCGGGAGTCATCGGCTTCCAATGCCAGAAAGATAATCCCATCGAATTCCGCAGCATCCGGTTGCTGACTTTGGGTAAGTAAGCGGCGCCGCGCCGTTGCCCTAGCGGATCCGTTTGCCGAGCAGGGACAGCGCCATGAGGCCGGCCCCTACCAGTCCCAGACTCCACGGTTCCGGCACTGTTTCATCGGCGGTCCTGCGGAGTCCTCCTACTGCCAGCGTTCCGCTGCCTTGCTGGCCAGGTTCGCAATCTGTGGAGCCATCCGCCGACCCCGTGCACGCGCCGGGCCCGATGTTCCCCACCTGCATGGCTACGTGGTATTGGCCGGACCCGCCATTGTTGGCGATGAAGCTGGCAGTGGACAAGCCCGTGACTTGGACTACGCCAATATAGCCACTGGCGCCGTTCCATCCGTTCTGCGCGATGGGTGGGTTGTCCGGCGAACCCAGATTGAATTCCGCCGGGATTGGCGTAATCGAATAGGTTCCCAACGCCAGCGGATTCACCAGCGGTTCCGTGAGATTGAAGATCAATCCGGCAATTCCACTCACCTGGAACATCATGTTCGTGAATATCAGGCTGGGATGGAGCAGATCCACGTCGATACGGACGGTGTTCGGCGCCGTATCCGTGAGAGTAACGGTGCCAAACGACGGCCCGGGAGTGCAGATTCCGGGATTGTCCAGCACGCAAACCAGATCCATTGTTACAGTTGCTCCTCTGGCCGTTGCAGGCAGGAAGAGAAATAGAAGTCCTCCGGCTACCGCGAGACGGAGCGCGGCGAGATGGGAATACATTCTCACACTCCAGAATTAGATTGTTCGATTGGGCGCCATGGGGGCGGACCACGGCTGTACCGCGGGGATGGGGGAGTGCTTGCGCCTGTCGCGAAAAGAGGGGAGCAGTTTCGCGATGTGCGCGTTAGAATTGCAATTGAAATGCCAAACCGATAGCAGTTCTTTTCTTATATTTAGAGACGGTGATTTTCGTGGCAAATGCGGTAGATTTTGCCGCACTGGCAATTCCTACCAGGATGCGCCCGTTTGTCGTGGGATCCTACAGCGGATTCCCGAGCCCGTCGACCTTGCCGGTGACGACAATCTTGCGCGGCGAAGCAAAACGGATCAGGTCCGGCAGATCGTAGAATCGCAGGGCGCCCACGACGATGTGTTCGAACACGCGGCGATGGATGCGCCGCCGTACGGCGTCTTCGTAGCTGACCAGCAATCCATCGAGGCGCGCCGTCGCGATGCGATTGTCGAGTGCCATTGCATAGAGCGCCGGGACCGAGGCCGCTTCGATGCCGTGCAGGGAGATGCGGGCGGGGTCTACATCCGCGCGTTCCGACAGCAGGCTGACGGCGGCGCTGATATCCTCGGCACGCATCGCCACCAGCGGCTTATTCAAGAGAATAGCCGTCATCGCGGAATCGTAATCGCCGAAATAGCGTTGCCAATCGGAGCTCTTCAATTTCGAGGAGACGGTTTCGCCAAATCCCCGTAAATCGATGGAGAGAACCACTTCGCCGGCCCGCACTCGTTCCAGGGCAAGATCGCGCGTGGCGCCCTTTCCGCGCCCGTGAGCGAGGATGGCGGCGGGCTTCCTGCCGCCGCCCGCCGGCAGATAGAGAACCGCGGGCAGCGTGATGCCTGGTTCGGTGGAATAGGTGAGTTTCACCATTTTTACGCCATCCGGAAGAGAAATCGTCCCGTAATCCTGTGAAGGAGGCTTGGAAAGCCGCAGTTGGAAATGCGTCAGCCGGCGGACATCATCCAGCGACCCCGTGCCGCGCAGTTGCTTCCACCGCGCTTGGTTCAGTGCGTGGATATCCATGCCGCCGCGCATCGACGTAGACACCTGTCCAGTGGGCGTGGCATTCAGTTCCTTCTCGCTGAGGATCGCGATGTCATGCTCCGGTGTTGTGTCTTCGGCGCCCTTCAGCCATTGGGTGAACCAGCGGTAAGCGGCTTCGCGCCGGGGCTTTGTATAACCATGGCCATCGTCGGCTTCGAACTTGCCGAAGCGCGACTCGGCATTGGCGGAATCGTACATGCGGCGGGCTTCGGCGTAGGTTTCGCGCGCTCCGGTGATGGAGAAGAAATCGCGAATCGCGGTGAGCATCAGAAACGGCTTCGGTGCGAAGGCATAGATGAAATCGGGATGATCGTAGCCCGCGGCCAGCCAGCCGGGAAAACACTGCTCGGCGTCCTGCGGGCCGATGGTTTCCAGCAGCCGCCGCCAGCTTGTCAGATAGCAGGATGGCGCGGCCACATGCAACCGGTCTTCGAGCGACGCGATATAAGAGGTGTGCGTGCCGCCTC
>CALFYN010000909.1 GCA_937952345.1 uncultured Acidobacteriota bacterium | reverse complement strand
GTCGGCGCGGTGGCCCAGTTTCTTGATGTAGCTGAAGATGTAGTCCCAGCGGCCGCAGTTGAGCCCGGCCGAGTGGTCGCGCAGTTCGTACAGGATCTCGTCCATCTCGAAGGCGGCGAGAATCGTTTCGATGAGCACGGTGGCGCGGATCGTGCCGCGCGGCAAGCCGATGTAATCCTGGGCGAAGCAGAAGACGTCGTTCCACAGCCGGGCCTCGATGTGGCTTTCAAGTTTCGGCAGATAGAAGAACGGCCCCCAGCCCCGTTCCAGGCTAGCCTTGGCGTTGTGGAAGAAGAAAAGCCCGAAATCGAACAGCGAGCCGGAAACCGGTTCTCCGCCGACAAACATGTGCTTTTCGACGAGATGCCAGCCGCGCGGGCGGACAATGAGCACCGCCGTCTTTTCATTCAGCCGGTAGCCCTTGCCCTCCGGGCTGGTGTAGCTGATGTCGCCGCGCACGGCGTCGTGGAGGTTGATGTGCCCCTGCAGATTGTTGTCCCAGGTGGGCGAGTTCGAGTCTTCAAAGTCGGCCATGAACATCGATGCCCCGCAGTTGAGGGCGTTGATGATCATCTTGCGGTCGACGGGCCCGGTGATCTCCACGCGGCGGTCGAGCAGGGGTTGCGGGATGGGCGCGACGGTCCACCGGGCTTCCCGGATCTCTTGTGTGGAGGGGAGAAAATCGGGCAGCGCACCATTGCGGAGTTCCTGCCAGCGCTCCTGGCGCCGCGCAAGCAGTTCCTTGCGGCGCGGCTCGAAACGGTGGGCGAGTTCCGCCACGAAGCGCACGGCCTCAGGGGTCAGGATCTGGTTATAGGCCCCGGCGATGGGGCGTGTGAAGCGAACCGGTTCCGGTCGGGCGGCTGCGGTCATACCGTTCATTCATACCGCAGCGATCGAGCGGGATCAAGTGCGAGGATCCGCCGACGCTCCGCCGTGATGGGCGCGAATCGTGGCGAGGAACTCGTCAATGGAACCGCTCAATGATCCCGCCAGCAAGCGCAACTGCTCGGCCGGCTCCAGCAGCGTCACGGCGTTTTCGCTCGTTTGCTGAGCCGCCATGCTCACGCCCTCGATGCTTTGCGAAACACTCTGTGTCGATTGCGCCGCTTCCGATACGCTGCGGCTGATCTCCGTAGTGGCCTCCCGTTGCGAGTTCACGGCCATGGCAATCATCTTGGCAATGTCGTCCACCGAATGAATGGTGCCGCTGATGCCGGAGATGGAACTGGCGGTCTGTCCGGCGGCGGACTGGATGGAGCCGACTTCGGTTTCAATCTCCTCGGTGGCGGCGGCGGTCTGTTGGGCGAGATGCTTCACTTCACTGGCCACGACGGCAAATCCGCGTCCCGCTTCGCCGCTGCGCGCCGCTTCAATGGTGGCGTTGAGGGCGAGAAGATTGGTTTGGCGCGCGATCTGCGAAATGATGCGCACCACGCCGCCGATCTTTCCCGATGCCTCATCCAACTGCTGGATCACCTCGTTCACCTTCGATGCCGAGGCGACCGCCTGATTGGCGACCTTCGCCGAGTCGTTGGCCTGTTGCTCGATTTCGCCAAAGGCGACGGCGAGCTGGTCCGTGGCCGCCGCGACGTTGGCGACGCTGTTGGAGGTGCGGGCGCTGGCGCGGGCAACCTCGGTGGCATCGTTGGTCGTGCGTTCCGCGGCCGTGACCAGCGATTGGGCCGTCTGGCTGATGCGCAGCGCCGTTTCCGATACCTTTTCCACCACGTTGCGCACGTTCGATTCCAATTGGTCCGCCATCGCCAGCCGTTCCTTGTCGGCTTCCTTCAAGGCGAGGGCCTGGCGTTCCATCTCCGCCGTGGCCTGATTGATCATCTGCGCCCCAAGGCGGAACGAACCCTTCATCCCGCGCAACAGAAAGCGCCGGTGGAAGCGGCCCTTGCTGGCGCAGTCGAGCGAGACGCGCGCCTCGCGGACAAACGCATCCGTCTGGTCCAGCATGCGATTGATGGCTACCACTGTCCCATGCAGCCGCGTTCGGAAGGCGCCCCAATGAGCCGCGCCTCCAGATCACCCTGCGCGATGCTTTCGCAAACCTTGGCGATCTTTTCCATCCACTGGCGGTATAACTCCAGTTCTGCCTGTTCCGTCTCTACCGGCATGCCACTTCCTCCTGCGCCAGGGAAAACACGAATTGCTCGTAGTCGACGCCCGCCTGGGCCAATTGCGCCAGCAACAGGGCGGTCGCCGCCTGTATGCCGGATTCCGGATCCCTGGCCTTGCGCTCTTCCGCCAACAGCGCCGCATAAATCGGTTGCACCGCGGCAATCGCACTCCGGCCCGGCACCCGCCGGTTGGAATGATATCCGATGACGCGCCCCCTCTCGTCGAACGTCGGCGTGACGTGCGCCAGCACCCAATAATGGTCGCCGTTCTTCGATTGATTCACGACATAGGCAAAGATCTCCTGGCCCGCCGCGATCGTCTCCCACAGCAGGCGGAACACGCATTGCGGCATCTCCGGATGCCGGATCAGATTATGCGGCTGCCCCAATAGCTCCTCTTCCGCAAACCCCGATACCTGCTGGAAGATGTCGTTGGCATACGTGATGATTCCCCGTGAGTCCGTCTTGCTCACGATAATGTCGTCCTCGCCAAAGAATCGTTCAATCCCTGTCGGACGCACCTTGAGTACGCGCATTCATGCTCCTTCGTCGCCAGATGGAACGCCCCGCGTGAAGTGTCCCCAATACACCCATCGGAGGGGGGAATAGCCTTCTTTAGCAATGTTTAACTCTTGCGTTGCGTAAATTTTTGTCGATCAAACGTACCCGAAAACCGTCACTTCCGCCCAAAATCCGCCGGAATCTCTCCCCACTCCTCCGTCTCCCATTTCCGCACCGGATTCTCCCAGCGATGCTCCCGCAACCAGCGCTCGGCGCGCGCGATCAGATCGAAGATCGGCTCATTGGCGGGCGTCCGCTCCAGTTTGGTTCCGCACCGCTTCTGGCGCACCCAGCCGATGCCGTTGCGCGAATCCGAATACACGGTGGTGCGCCCATCGCCGCGACGATCGAGCAGAGCCAGCGCATGCACGATGGCGAGGAACTCGCCCACGTTGTTCGTGCCATCGGGAAAGGGGCCCTGGTGGAACAACTGCTTGCCGTCGCGCAGAGACACGCCGCGGTATTCCATGGGTCCGGGAACGCCGCTGCAGGCCGCATCGACAACGATGCTGTCGAGTTCGACACCCATGCGCTCCAGTTCCTCCAGCGGCCGCTTGACGGTCTTGGTGTCCTTGCCCTTGTAAGCGGCATAAGCACCGCGGAACGCTGTTTCCGCCTCCTCACGCGAGGCGAAGCTCTTGAACTCGGCCCCGGGGAATCCGGACACCTGTTGCGAGGCGGCATCC
>CALFYN010000908.1 GCA_937952345.1 uncultured Acidobacteriota bacterium | reverse complement strand
CTTCCGCTTGCCACGTAATCACAAGCTGTCCGCTCGATGGCCGCGACACCGTCTGCGCCGGCGTCCCCGCCGAACTCGCACCCGCATCGCCGCTATCGCTCACCGTCAGCGTGTACACCGAAGTGGGCGAAGCCGAAGCAGCCGCCGTCTTCACCGCCGATGTCGCCGTGGCCTGCGATGTCACCGTCACTGACTTCACCACCGGAGCCGTATTCTGCGGCAGATAGGCAATCGTCACCTGATCCAGTTCCGGCGTCCGTCCGCCCGCGCCCGTGAACTCGGCCTTCCATTGGATGTAGCGCGCATTCGGACTCGCAATCGCCGTATCGGAAGCCGCAATCGGCGCCGACCAATCGCTCCACGTCGCATCGGGCTTGGCCGAATTGCCCGACCGCGTGCGCAGCGCCACCTTCGTTCCCTGCGGAGTATCGGCCACAAAGCGGATCCGTCCCCACCGCGCCGTGTTCGATGCATCATGCACCGGACTCTCGAAGCGGCCTGCCTCGCCCGGTTGCGAACCCAGCCGCAGCAGCCGTCCCGCATGGCTCGTCGCCGCCAGTAGCCCTTCCGCGGTCGGCAGCAAACGTGTCGCTTCGCCCTCGCGCGTCTCCACCAGCAGCGTCGCCTTGCGATCTTCTTCCAGCCGGTACACGCGCCCCTGCCCGTCGGTGGAGAACAACACTGTCTTGCCCGAAGGCGCGATGTCGTAGATGTTCTCTTCCTTCGAACTCCACAGCGTCTCCACCATGTTGTCCTGTCCGATGCGATAGAGTGCAGCCTTCTCCACACCCGTCATATCCACAATCGGTGTGGACACGATGTTCGATGTCACCGATGGAGTGGGGGACTGCTGCTGCGGCGCGGCAGGCTTGATCTCCACGCCGCCCTGCGCCTGAGCCGCTTCCACGGTGATCGTAGTCGGCGTCGTGGCCACCACGGCCCCCGCGCCAATCGCCGACACCGCGCCCGCCGCGCCCGCGGGCTTCGTTCCAAACGCTCCGCCGAGCGCGGCCACATACATTCCGCCATCGGCCGAAGGCACAATCGCCCGGATCTCCGGCAGGTTCGCATCGTACAGCACGAACGCCTTGTCCTTGGCCGTAATCCGATACAGAATGCCGTTCGGTTCTGTTCCCGCCAGCAATCGTCCCTGCCCGTCGAGCGCCAGCGCCGTCACATGCGATTGCCCCGACTCATACCAAACCTCGCCCTTGCCCGCCGCCGTCACCTTGAAGATCTTCCCGCCATCGCCCGTGCCCACGTACAACGCGCCATCGGCGGCCAGCGCCAGCGACCATATGTAACGTGTCTGCGGCGCGAAGTACTCCGCCGCCTTGCCCGCCTCGATGCGGTAGATCTTCCCATCGGGCGACGTGCCCGCATACAGCACGCCCTTCGCATCCACCGCGATGGCGAACACCTCGGGCTCGGGCGCCGTCCAGATCAACTCGCTCTTGCCCGCGCGATCCACACGGTACACCTGCCCCAGATGCCCTGTCGCCAGGTACACCGAAGACTGCGGTCCCCGCGCCAGGCTCCAGATCACAGGCTGCTCTCCGGTGAACAGCGTCTCCGTCTTCGGAGCCAGCCGCAACCGCCCGTCGCGAGCCAGCGATACGCCCTCCAGCTTTCCTTTCAGAAAGTCCGAGTAGCTGTTCAGTTCCCAATAGGTTGTCGTTGCCGCCGGAGCCGCAATCGCAAGCACGAGCGGGACCATATGCCGCAGCTTCATCATTCCTTCACTTCCACGCTCACCGTATGTGTCCCGGACACCATGGCATCGCCAAGCGCCATGCTCAGCTCCTCGATCTTCGAACTGTAGCCTACGCCGATCGCCCCTGCGCCTTGCGAACGGCCCAGCACCATCGCCGCCGAGGGAGGCGGTGCGGGCAGGTCTTCGCCTTGCGATTGATAGCTGGGTTCGGCTCGCCATACGCGGATATAGGCCTTCGTGTTGTCGCGCAGCGACCGCAGCAGTTTCACCACCGCCGCCGCCGAACGCGGAGGGCTCATAATGGATAAGCGAAATTCGTTGTAATTTGCGATCAAGGCATCGGAGGCGGTGAAGTGAATCGTGCCCGGCGCGAATCCCTTCGGCACTGCATACGGCACCGTGCGCGTGAACCGCTTGCCCTCGCTCGCGAAGGTGAGGATCAGCGGGATCGTCTCCCCCGGACGCACCGTCTTGCGCGCCACCAGAATGTCCTCGATCTGTGTCTGCCGCTTGCGTGGCGCGGCTTCATACTCCAGCACGACGCGTTTCACCGCCAGATCCGCGAAGCCCGTCTGCATGGCGTAGCCCACGGGGATCGCCCCGCTCTGCGCCGCCAGCATCGGCACGTTGAACTCACCTGAATAGATGTTCGACGATTGCACCGTCGCCCCGTTGCCGAACTCGATCGTCTGCCGCAGTCCGAAGCTCACCGGCCCGATGATCCGCTCCGTCGCATCGAGCGCCGCATAGGCGGTCATCTGCAACAGGAACGGAGTCAGCGCCGCATCGCGCACCATCTCCATCCGGTACTGCGAGGACCGCCCGTCCGCCTTCACCGTAATGCTCACCGGCAGCAGCGAAGCCGCGCGCCCCAACTCCCCGCGCACCGCCGTGCTGTAGTCATCGGTGATCACGCCCAGCATCTTCCGTGCCGTCGAGATCTTGAACGAGGTGGACAGGTTGGGCAGCAGGGTCAGCACCTCCGAGGAAGCGAACGGCATCTCCATCTCCCCGACCGATACGAAGCGGTGCCCGAACGCATAGACGGTCTTGCCATCGATATGGGTCACCGTGCCATCGGCGCCCACGCTCATATCGCCCGTCACCAGCATGGCGCTGATCATCGATCCTGGCTTTAGCGATGATGGATCGCCGGCGGGAAGCCGCGATGCGCCGCCACCTGTCACGCCCTGCCGCGGCTCCAATCCGAAGCTCTTCAGCACAGGAGCGAAACGCTCCAGCGTCCCTGCCGTGAAGCCGCTGAAGGACACAGGCGTGGCGATCTCCGTCATCCGCGCCTCACCCCATGCGAACCCGTCACGCCCTCCGGCGAGCGCCGCATACACCTTCTCCGGAGCACACTTGCCTTCGAGCAAACACGGCTGCCAGGCCGCCACCCTGCGTGGCGGAGCCTCCGCCTTCAGCATCTCCGCGAACGGCCGGATGCCGGCAATCGGATCCTTCGATAAGGTGAAGGCCAAGGCCACTGCCCCGATCAGCTTGTCATTGATGTAGACAGGAGAGCCGCTCATCCCCTGCATCACGCCCGTGTGGGCCAGAGGACCGCCGCTCAGCCGGGCGAGGATGACGTCCTGCCTCGGACCCGCGTTCTCCAGCACCCCGAGGATCTCCACCTCGAAGCGTTCCACCTTCTCCCCCTGGAAGACGGTCAGCCCGTACCCCTTCATCCCGGCGCGCAGATCCCGCACAGGCATATAAGAAGTCTGGGCATGGGCCACCATCGCCAGCAGCCCGATGATCCACCGGATTGTCATCTGTCTAAGATTATGACAGGGCTCGTAGCCCGGTTGTCTCAGTACTGCCCCCTCCTGGGTGTCAGTTGTTCGGACGATAAAGCTATGGTCTACTGAAAGCATTGACTAGACTACTTCCTGGAAGTTCATGAACACCACGTTGCAGACCGAGCCCGCTCAGGACATCCGTCCCGTCGAACTGCCTGTCGGCATTCCTGCTCTTGCATGGTTCGCCGGACTGCTGATTCTCTGCTACATCCCGATCCTCTATTCCCTCGTCAATCACTGGATGATTGATGAAGACATGGGGCACGGCTTTTTTGTTCCCGTCATTGCCGGCTATATTGCCTGGCAGAAGCGGGCCGAACTCGCCGCCGCGCCGCTCAAGAGCAACTGGTTCGGGTTGGTCATCCTGGCGATGGCCGCCGCCCAATCCATCGTCGGCACGCTGGGGGCAGAGTTGTTCGTCTCGCGCACGGCGTTCCTGTTCTCGGTCATCGGGACCGTCCTTTATATGGGCGGCATGCCGGCCATCAAGGTTCTCTCCTTCCCCCTGTTCCTGCTCTTCTTCATGATCCCGATTCCGGCCATCATCTATAACCAGATCACCTTCCCGCTGCAGTTGCTGGCCAGCCGCGTGGCTGAGTTCGCTCTCAGCGCGATCGGCATTCCTGTGTTGCGCGACGGCAACGTGTTGGAACTGCCGAGCCAGAAGCTTTCCGTGGTGGAAGCCTGCAGCGGCATCCGCTCGCTGTTGTCACTCTCGTTCCTGTCCATGGTGTATGGCTTCTTCTTCGACAACAAGGCCTGGATGAAGTGGTGGCTGCTGATCGCGACGGTACCCATCGCCATCACCGCCAATGCCTGCCGTGTGACGCTCACCGGGATACTCAGCGAGATCAACACCGAGTACGCTTCCGGCGTCTATCACAGCGCCTCCGGATGGGTGGTGTTCATGGTGGCTCTGGTGTTCCTGGCCATTGTGCATTCGCTCACCAACCGCGCCATTGCCTGGAAATCGAAAGGAGCGCAGGGAAATGTTTGAGTTCCTCCGTTCGAAGCCCGCGAAGATCTTGACCGTGTTCTTCCTCGTGCAGGCCGCGGCCTTCTACGGCATGTCCCGCACCGAGGAGATCCGGATCGTGAAGCCCCTGGCCAGCTTCCCCACCGAGTTCGGCACCTGGCAGATGACCAACGAAGGTGTGGTGGAAAAGGAAGTGATGGAAGTGCTGAAGGCCGACGACGTGGTGACGCGGACCTATGCCGATCTGCGCGCCCAGCAGGCCGCGCATCTGTTCATCGCCTACTTCAATACGCAGCGCACGGGTAAGGCGCCGCACTCGCCCAAGAACTGTCTGCCCGGCGCGGGCTGGTTGCCCGTGGTCAATGACCGCATCACCATCGACATCCCCGGGCGTGCCGAGCCGATTCATTCGAACCGCTACATCGTGGCCCGCGGCGATGCCAAGTCGCTGGTCCTCTATTGGTATCAGACTTCGCGCCGGACCATCGCCAGCGAGTACTCGGCCAAGGTCTACACGGTGGTCGATGCCCTGCGGTACAACCGCTCCGACACGGCCGTGGTGAAGGTCACCATTCCCATCCGCGAAGGCATGGATGACGCGAAGGCCACCGAAGTGGCCAGCCAGTTCGTGCGCAGCTTCTTCGACAAGCTGTTGCCCTACTTCCCTGCATAATGCTCGCCGAGTTGCCACAAGGAGCGATCCACCGCTTCCTGTACCCGCCGAACATTCCCGTCCTCGTGGCCCGCGGCCGCAAGCCGGGCCGCACGTTGCTGATCACGGCCGGCGTCCATGGCGATGAGTACGAAGGGATGCGCGCCATCTACGATCTCTTCGAGTCGTTGCACGCCGATGAGCTGAGCGGCAATGTGCTGGCCGTGCCCATCCTGCATGTGGCCGCCTACAAAGCAGGCACACGGTGCAGCCCGCTCGATGGAGCCAACCTTGCCCGTGTCTTTCCCGGCAATCCCGACGGATCGCCCACCGAGGTCTTGGCATGGTACTTCGAGCGCGAACTGTTGCCTTTGGCCGATGCCTACATCGATCTGCACAGCGCCGGCACGAGCTTCGCGATGCCCACGCTGGTGGGTTACGATGCCGCCGATCCCGCCTCGCAGGCCTTGGCCGAAGCCTTCGGCTCCGAGGTGCTGTGGGGCCATCCGGTGATTGCCCCGGGGCGCACCGTCTCGGCCGCCAAGGCGCTCGGCATTCCGTGGATCTATACGGAGATGCGCGGCGCCGGCCGCGTGCATCCGGACGACCTCGCCTTCCTCAAGCGCGGGCTCAACAACGTGCTGCGCTACCTCGGCATCCTGCCGGGTGAGCCGCAAGCGGTCCCCGTGGAGCATCACCTCTTCGGGGATGGCAACGTCGATGCCTCCATCACGACCACGAATCGCGGCTTCCTCATCACGGACATCGAGGTGCTTCAGCCGGTGGAGCAAGGGCAGTCGCTAGGGCGTTTGGTGGATCTGACGGGCAACCGCATCGAAGAGTTCCATGCGCCGGTGAGCGGTGTGATAGCTTTGGTGCATGCCAAGCCGCTGGTGGACTCCGGCGAGCCGTTGTTCCTGATTACCCAACGAAAGAGCTAAGGAGTTAGAGAGCATGCTGCCAGTGATCCTGGTGATTGCCGGCCTGGACGGCACGGTGGATTCCGTTCTTGCCCGCGAGGTGCAACGGGCGCCCAAGACGATGTCGGTGACTCTGGTCTCGCCTGCGAACCCGATGAAGGAAACGATGGTGTTTCCGCCCACCGGCGATGCCTATCGCGAGAACGGAGCATCGCATCGGGTGTGGAGGAAGATCGTCACTACGGCGCCCGACCTGGTGCTGATCGTTGGCGCTGATCCTTATGGCCTCGAACAGGCGATCGCCCGCGAGGGGCGCGTCGCCGTGCGGCGCGTCGACGCCAAGCCCGGCCTGCTCGGCGGACTCAAAGTGGACCAACAATCGGAAGCGCGCAAGGAGATGGAGCAGCGGCTGGCACGCACTCCGAAACAGGTGGCCGAAGAGTTGGAGCCGTTCTACGGGCATGAGCTCAAGGACGTGGTCTACATCCCGGCGTTCTCCTTGATCGCGCGCCTGCGCATGGGGCATCAGGCCGATGTGGAACGCATCGCCGCGCCTTACATTACGGGTGAGAAGGACAGCCTGGCGAAGCCGAGTTCGAGCCACTTCTCGGGGCACCTGCTCTTCGCCGAACTCGCCGAGCGTACGCGCAAGCCCGCCTACATCGCCCGTGTCAAAGCCGCGGCGGACTTCGGCTTTACGGCCGATGGGCAGATGAAGGAATCGATGCCGCTGCACAGCCAGATGAGCGACTCGGTGTTCATGGGCTGCCCCATCCTCGTGAAGGCGGGCAAGCTCACCGGCGAGGCGAAGTACTTCGATATGGCCGTGAAGCACTATCGCTTCATGAAGAAGCTGGATGCGCGGGCCGATGGGTTATGGCGGCACTCGCCGCTCGATGAAGCGGCATGGGGCAGAGGCAATGCCTTCGCGTTGCTCGGCATGGCGCTGGCATTGGTGGATCTGCCGGCTTCGCATGAGGGGCATGCCGAGATGCTGCGGGACTACCGTTCGCTCGCAGCGGCGCTGGCCAAGCAGCAGCAGCCCTCGGGCATGTGGCGGCAGGTGGTGGATCACGCCGGGGCTTACGAGGAGTTCTCCTCGACGGCGATGATCGCGCGGGCCATGCTGGTGGGCGTGCGCAAAGGGTGGCTGGCGGCGAAGGAGTATCAGCCGCGCATCGACCGCGCATGGAATGGCGTGAAGGCGCGCACTTCCTCGAAGGGCGAGTTGGTCGATGTGTGTGAGTCCACGGGCGCGCAGAAGTCGCTCGACGATTACCTCAAGCGCAAGGCGATCTTCGGGACCGACCCGAGGGGTGGGGCGATGGTGTACCTGCTGGCTGTGGAACTCGTCAATCCCTGAGGCGCTGGATGGTCCACTCGCGCCCGCCCTTGCGGATGAGGATGGAGTCGCGGCTGGACTTGATCGAAACAGGAACGCCACTGGCTCCGGTGACGGTCATCACCACGCCTTCCTCGGCGGTCACCATCTGTACCGCTGTATCGGGAGGCTTCGTGCCCTTGCGGTAAGGACGGAGCACGGTGAAGGTGAGGTTGCCGTAGGACGGCTCGCGGGTGGCGGCCTCGACATGCCACTGCGCCGGGATCATGGGGCGGTTGATGGAATCGAGGTATGCTTTGTCGGGTGGCGGCGTGTAGCCAGTCCACTGGCGGAAGGCGATGGGGGACGGCGTCACGTAATCGACCACCACGCCGGCCTTGGCGCGATCGAGCACGAGGCGGCGATTGGCCTCATCGAGTTGGAAGGCTTCCTGCCCATGGAGCATGAACTGATAGGTGGAGGAGGTGGGTGCAGCGAGTTCATCGCCGATCACGACCACGTCCGGTTTGACGAAGACGATGTGGCGCAGGGCGCGGTTGAGCTTGCCCTGATAGGACTCGGCGGCATCGCCGACAACGTAGTCGAACCCGTCCTGGAAGTCGGCCACGAGGATGCGCCCGCCGAGGTCGGCGGAGTGTTCCTTCTGTCCGGTGTTGTTGACGAGCACGGCGTTCTGGGCTCGCGTGGTCCAAACCCAATCCTTGTGGAACGGGCTGCCGTAGATGTCGCGGTAGACGTTGTTGACGAGGAGGGCTTCGCCATAGGCCGAGAGGGTGAACGAGTTGTGGGCATCGTGGCCGTGGCTCCAGCGGCCCATGGGGCTGGACTTGAAGCGCACCTGCACGTTGTTGTCCGCGGACTCGAGGGTTGTATTGAGGATAGCGATGCCGGTGCCCCGGAATAGCTTCGAAGGCGGCAGTGAAGGCTTCTGCGGTTCGACGCGGCCCATGGAACTCCAGAGGAAGGAGAGCACGGGTTCATCGACATCTTCGGGGAGGTTCCACTGGCGGGCCCACCAGGCCCATTGCGGGTTCTTGGTATGAGCAATGAAGAACTGGAGGAACGCCCAGCCGCGGTTGGGCTGGCCGGAAGCGAGATCGCCGAAGCCGAGATCGGGAGTGCCGGGCGGGGCGCTGTACATGGCGTAGTCGGCGAAGTGCTTAAAGAAAGGTTTGCGGAAGCCATCGATGCCGAGGGCCTGTGAGGCGAGGTGCATCCACCAGGTGACCTTCGACATGTAGCCGGCGAAGTACGAGAGGCCTTCGTGCCAGCCGCCGTCTTCATCGGACCAGACGGGGTAAGCAGCGTAGAACTTGGTGACGGCGTAGTGAAGCATCTGATCGGCGAAGGTGGTTTCGCCGATGGTGGCGACGGCATTCTCGGCGAGCTTGTGCCAGGTGCGATTGGCGTGGCTGCCGTAGGGTTGATTGAGATGGCCGACGCCTTCGCGCACTTCGCCGCTGACCCAGGCATCGCGGGCGCGGCGCTCCATGACCTTGCGGATGCGCTGCCGCTCTGCATCGGTGAACAGGGGGTAGGCCCAATCGTAGGCTCGCGAGAGGCGGTGGAGCATGGGCTTGGCGGCTTCGCAATTGAGAGCGAACTGAGTGGGGCCGTCGGGATCCCAGGCGGCGAGTTTGAGGGTGAAGTCGCGGGCCGGGGCGGCGTACTTCTTGTCCTGGGTCATGAGCCATGCGAAGGTGAGGACTTCGGCTTCATTGAGCGCCTTGAGGGTCTGCACACGGTTGGACCACCAGTGATCGCGAGTCTGCGGGTCGCGCGAGTTGCCGCGCACGGTGGGCTCGGGCGTGGGCTGCGAGTCGAGGAGTTGATCGGCGCGCTTGAGCAAGGCGGCGAAGGCAGCTTTGCCGTCGGCTTGGGCATAGGCGCGGAGGCGCGGCAGATCCTTGTTGCTGACGAACAGGCGCGGGTGCTGCGTGCCGATGCGGGTCTTGAGTTCGGATAGCGCGGGCTGTGGGAACTCGGTGGCCGATGGCGGGATGGTGAAGCGGCGGGGACGGCTCCAGGGGGATGGGCCGCTCGCGGTGTGGATGCGATAGCGCCAGTGATAGGATCCGGGGTTGAGGGTCTTGTGGTGCGTGTAGACGGACCAGGGAATGTTGGTGGCTTCGGTGGCGTTGCGGAACTCGGGGTTGGCGGCCCATTGGACGGTGTAGGACCTGGCGGCCTTTTCATGCACCCAGGAGAGCGCGGGTGGATTGAGGGCAACGGTTTCGCCTTCGGCGGGCCGGTAGCCCCATTCATCGGCGAGCGGGGCGCGGTCGGGTTGTTGGGCCAAGGCGAGGACGGTAAGGATAAGAAGGATAAAGAGCGGCCTCATATCCTCCACGATACGCCTTCCGGCGCTAGCGTGAAGCGCGCTGTGGGCGGGTTTGGCTGAGGTAGCCTTTGACACGATCGCGAGTGATCTCGTTCACGACGAGTTCGAGGGTCTGATCGCCGGCGGCCAAGACAATGGGTTCGAAGATCGTGACATCGCGTTTCTCGAGTTTGACTCCGTTGACGAAGATGCCGAGGTCGTAGCGCTTGTTCCTGGCGTCGACCTTGCGGAGGGCGAGACTGACGGGTCCGGCGCGGCGGAACTGAGAGGAGCGCGCCAGTTGGAAGGGGTGTTTGACGGGGCGCGTCTCGGGCGGGGCGGGAGGCGGTTCGATGATAAGGGCGCGCTTGTCGTGGAGGGCGTTGAGGGCGGCGAGGCGCTCGGAGAGGTCGTGGACCTGCTGGCGCAGTTGGTGGATGGTGCGGTCCTCGGTCCCGCCCCGCAACCCGTAGGCGAGACCGAGGACGGCGATGAAGGAGCCCGCGGCAACGGGCCACAGCTTCCCGGCGGAGAAGGCAGGCTCCCGGGGATGGGCTTCCAGCGACACGTCAATCCTCGCTTTTGATGCGTGAGGCTTCGATCCTCCCGTTGATGGACTCGCCGCGGACCTCCACACGGTCCCCAATGCGAAGGTCCCGGAGGGAATCGAGCTTCACGAAATGGGTGCGTGAGGTTACAAATACCGGCACCGAAAGGCTGTCGAGACGAAAGCTGTTCGATGCCGGATCGAGGGCACCGATTCGGCCCTTGATCTCGACTTCGGCGCCGGCGGGAGGCGCGGTATTGCGGGTGTTGAAGGCGGTGGCGAACTGGGGCACGCCATCGCGGGTGATGAGGAAGATGCCGGACCAGTTGCCGGAAGGGACGGGCATCTGCATTTCCGCTTTTGCTTTGCCTTTCTCGTCGGTGCTGAAGGCGCTATTGGCGAGGCCGGCGCAGCCGACGCTGGTGAGGGCGAAGCGGCAGAAACTGACGGTGTAGCTCGCGTTCGGAGCGGCTCCATCGAGGCTCACTTTCACATCGCCGCGCAGGGTGACATCGACGCCTCCATTCTCGAGTGGATCGGTTCCGGCGGCGATGGGCAGGCCTAAGGATCCAATGGGAACAAACTCGGCCTGGTAGACGCGGCGGTTGTCTTTGCCGCGGTTATCGTCGTCATCGTCATCATCGCCGGCCCAGACAGGGAAACAAAGGGCGCAAACAAGCGCCACGGTGGTGAGACGTGCAGTGAACATACGCGTCCTCCTTTGAGGAGGAGTGTTAGCAGTTAGCATGCCAACCGGCGGGTCGGCGCTAAGTGATTGGCAACAGGTGGATCGGGGAAAGGGTTGAGGGAGTGTACGGTATTTTTTACAACCCGCAACCAGGGATTTACTTCAGTTCGACCATGATGGCTTCGAAGGGCTGAGCGGACAGGTTCTCTTCCTTGTGTTTGGAAGGGGCGCCCCAGGCGGCTTCGCCGGCGCCGCGTTTGACATCGGTGGCCTTGCCGTCTGGGGCGGTGACACGGAAGTCCTGCGCGGTGATGTTGGTGGAGGCACGGAACATGGTGTGTTCGTGCATGGGGATGGCGTTTTTGCCTTCGAGTTTGACGCGGACGACGCGAACCTGGTCGTTCTCAAACTCGATGGTGTAGTGTTTGGGATCGACGCGCAGCGGGTCGAGCGGGGACCGGGCCGCCTTGGCGGCAGTGCCTTTATTCTTGAGCTCGATTTCGACGATGGTGACCGGCGCGGGGCTCTTGTTGATGGCGACGTGCATGGGGGCG
>CALFYN010000907.1 GCA_937952345.1 uncultured Acidobacteriota bacterium | reverse complement strand
ACCCGCGACGTCCAGCTTGGGAAGCTGGCATTCTACCACTGAATTACTCCCGCTCGAGGAAGAGCGTACTCTCTCACAGTACACCCTTCTTCCTGGCGAATCAACATCGCTCCGGACTAACTCCGGCTGCGCCCTTCCGCCTTATACTGATCCAGCAGGCCTGACAGGCGGGCAACCACATCCGGATGCTGTAAATACAAGTTCTCGGTCTCACCGGGATCCTTGGCCAAGTTGTACAACTGCCCCGCAGCCTCGCCTTTCTTGGGCTCAACTCGCTTCGGTGCGCTGAACCCTCCTGACCCAAGCCCCAGACATAGCTTCCACTCTCCTTGCCGGATTGAAAACATCCCGTCCACCGAGTGATGCACCACTGTTTGCCGAGTCCCTTTTTTTCCGAGAAACGCCGACACCAAACTGAAGCTATCTTCCCCCGCGTTGTCAGGCAATCGCACTCCTGCTATTTCGGCTACCGTCGCCATCAAGTCCGTCAAACACCCAACTGCATTGTTCACCGAACCCGGAGCAATTTTGCCCGGCCATCGAGCCAGAAACGGTATGCGATGCCCCGCATCGTGAATATCCGCCTTCATCCCTCGCCAATTCGCGTTGGCGCGGTGCGCAAACTTCGCCTTATCATCGGGAGTCCAATGCGCGCCGTTATCCGACGTGAAAATCAGCAGCGTGTTTTTCGCCAAGCCCGTTTCATCCAGCGTCTTCATCACGCGCCCAAGAACATCGTCCACCTGTACGGCGAAATCCCCGTAAATGCCAGCCTTCGACTTGCCCTTGTACCGCGGCAATGGCACCCAAGGCGTATGAGGGCCCGTCAGCGGAAAGTACAGAAAGAACGGCTGGCCAGGGGTCTTCGCGCGCTCGCGCAGCACGGCATCGGCTTTGTCAGAAAGGGTGGGCAGCACCTGCTCGATCTTGAAGCCCGGTGCGATGCCACCCGCCCGCCAAAACACCCCGCGCGGCTCGTTCAATCCCGGCGTATGCGCTGTGGGCTGTTCCACCGTGCGGTCATTCTCGAAGTACAAATAAGGCGCCATATCAAGCGACGCAGGAATCCCAAAGTAATAATCGAACCCGTGATCGCGTGGGCCCGGAGTCAGCGGCTTGGTGTAATCCGTCTTGGGTTCGGTACGCAGTCCCAGATGCCACTTGCCCACACCGGCCGTGTAGTATCCCTTCGATTGCAGCAACGATGGCACCGTCATCCGGCCCGGTTCAATCAGATTCGGCGACTCCCCGCCGAGCACCCCGTTCTTCAACCGTGACCGCCAGCAATATCGCCCCGTCAGAATGCCGTAGCGAGTGGGGGTGCACACTGCGGAAGGCGAGTGCATGTCGGTGAAACGCATGCCTTGCGCCGCAAGTTTGTCTGCATTCGCCATGGGAACATCCGACTTCGGGTTATAGGCTGGCAGATCGCCCCAACCCAAATCATCGGCAAGAATATAGACAATATTGGGTCGCGATGTTTGCGCGGAAAGCAGCCCTGCACTCAGGCCGAGCGTGGATAGAAACTGACGCCGTCTCATCGTCTGTCAGCATATCAATCGGGGAAGGCCGCGCGTATCGCCGCTTCCAATCGCACACGAACTTCTTCCCGATACCGCGCCGGTTCCAACGCCGCGATGGCGTCGCGCGCCCGCTGTCCCTGATCCGGGCGGATCAGCGAGAGCAAGTATTCGATGGCTTCCGGCAGCAGCGACGCTCCCATCGAAAGTAGCAGAGCCTTGCGAAATCGCGGGTCGGCGGGCCGCTCGTAGCGGGCGCGCAGCGCCTGGAACGCTTCCACATTGCGTGACTCGCCCAGTGCCGCCGCAGCCTCAAACGGCAGATCCTCATCATCGCCCGCGCTCAAGTAACTCGCCACCAACGGAACGCCTGCCTCCGCATCCAGGGCCAGTAGAGCAGACATCGCCTGTCCCACAACTTCGCTACGTGCATCGCCGCAGGCAATCTTCAACCGCAGCAGCAGAGCGCCCTCCGGCCTGCCCAATGCTGCGATGGCGCGCGCGGCCTCCATGCGCACCATGTGCTCGGGATCGCTCAGCAGATCCGTCAGGTATCCCAGAATGTTCAGGTCGCTAATCGACCGGCAGAGTATCAAAGCATGGGCGCAGGTGCCACGTAGCGTCGACGCCGTATCCTGCTGCCCACCGAACACCGGTTCCATCTGCCGGTGCCGCAAGCCGCGAATGTACAGGTCGGGATCCTCATACTCGAAATCCTTCAACACCTGCGATACGGCATTCTTCGCATAGCACTGCGGGTCGGTCTTGGCGCCATCTTCCAGAAAGCGCTCGAAAGCCGCCGTCAATTCCGGGATCAGTTCCTGCTGGCGCAGTTCACCCACTAGCAGAGCGGCCTTGGAAACCAGAAAGTTGTTCTTGTCCCGGAGGGCCTGCCGCAACGCAGTGCGTGTCTCGTCGCAGGGACGCTTCTCTCGGAGCAACTGCATCTCCGCCAGCTTGCGGTCGAAGCTCTGCTTGCCAGCCATGCGACTAACAGGCTGCGGGACGAATCCCCTTGGCCTTGATGCGCACGCGATACAGGCCCGTCCGCGCGGTGAGGTAGAGCGTCTGCCCATCGGCATCGCCCCAGTGCAAGTTCGCTGGAATCTCCGGAGTTACGATCACGCCAATGCGTGTGCCGTCCGGGCGAAACACGTGTGTGCCACCCGGCCCCGTGCAGTAGAGATTTCCCTCCGTGTCGATCTTCATCCCATCCGGCAAACCGGGCTCGTCGATATTAGTGAGATCGGCGAACAACTCCGGTTCGCCCAAGGTACCGTCCTCCAGCACAGGAAAGCGATTCCACAGCTTCATCCGTGGATCCGAATTGCTCACATACAGAAACTTCTCATCGGGAGTGAACGCCAGCCCGTTCGGGCGAGTCATGCCCTTATGCAGCAGGGTCAGCGCCCCGTCCTTCCAGCGGTACACGCCACAGTAATCCAGTTCCTTCGCCGGATCCTCGTCTTGTCCGACCAGCCCATACGGCGGATCCGTGAAATACATTGCACCATCGGACTTGTACACCACATCATTCGGGCTGTTCAGCCGCCGCCCTTCGTCGTGTGCGGCCAGCACCGCGAGCGATCCATCCGTCTCCAAGCGCGTCACTCGGCGATTGCCATGCTCGCAGATCGTGAGCCGCCCTTCCGGATCCAGGGTCAATCCGTTCGATCCAATGAAGGCGCCCGCGGGCCAATCTGCTCCGTCGAAGCCGCTCGGCTTGCGAAACACGGTGATTCCGCCGGCCGGATCCCACTTGTACATCGTATTCGCCGGAATATCGCTGAATACCAAGTATCCGGCGCGGAACCAGATGGGACCTTCCGTGAAGAGAAACCCGCCGCCCAGTTTCTCAATCGCGGCATCCGGAGCGATCAGATCGTAGATGGAAGGGTGAATCTCGCGAATCATTGCCTCACGATTTTACATGCCGCACCGCCGCGGAAACAAGGAACGAATGTGATACACTCGCCCTGTTTTATGCGAACCGTGCTACCGCTGTTCTTTCTTGCTGCCTCCGCCAGTTTCCCAGCGTTGAACACCGTCCATGGTGTGGAACGGCAAGACGTCCTGCAAGGCAGATCCTTCGGAAAAGCCGGCCCCTACGAGCAAATCACCGGCAGGGCGCACTTCGCGGTCGACCCGCAATCTGCCGCTAATCGCATCGTCTCGGACCTCCAGCACGCGCCGCGTAACGCCCAAGGACTGGTCGAATTCAGCGCGGATGTGTTCGTCATCAAGCCCCGGGATCCATCCAAAGGGAATGGCACGGCCCTTTTTGAGGTGTCCAACCGCGGAGGACGCGGGCTGCCGCGCACCTTTAGCTTCAGTCAGAACCTCGGGGAGTACGGTGACGGCTACCTTTTGGAACAGGGCTACACTCTCGTCTGGCTCGGCTGGCAGTTCGATGTCGCCCGCCGTCCCGGGCTGCTGCGAGTGGATGTACCCGTTGCGAAAGGCATCTCCGGCCTTGTCCGTGAGGATTTTCAGTGCACCGAAAGCACGCAACGCTTCCGCCTCCAGAACATCTATCCTGTGGCAGATACAAAGGAACCGGCTGCCCGCCTGTACGTGCGCGAGACGACGTTCGGCAAACGAACCCAGATTCCCCGCGACAAATGGCGATTCGCGGATGGATTCACCGTGGAGATGAACATCCCCTGCAGGCCCGGGAAATCTTACGATGTGGTGTACACCTCGATCGACCCGGCCGTGGCAGGTCTGGGCGGGGCCGGCATTCGCGATTTCATTTCTTTCCTCAAGTACGGCGGTGGCGACGCGGTTGCCTTGCTCGGCGACCAGCGGCGATTCCTCAAGCGCGCCATCGCCTTCGGCTCTTCTCAGAGCGGCCGCTACCTGCGTCAATTCG
>CALFYN010000906.1 GCA_937952345.1 uncultured Acidobacteriota bacterium | reverse complement strand
ACAGGGTAAGAATCGGCAAGTCCTCCGGCAGCTCTTCCAGACGGTATTGCCTGGACCACTTGTATTCATAGAGGAAACCGGAATCGTCGCCGGTGGCACGGCGAAGAAATGCCTTGTCAATCTCCTCAATGGTGGAGTACAGGCCTACGAACACGTTGTTGACGAATAGGCGTGTATACGTTTCCCGTGGCGCGGGCAAGCCCATGCGGCGAAACAGGAGCATGCTCAACCGTTCGCGAAGCCAGGAGGAGTCCTGGACGTTGTTGTCGAGGACGACCGCTTTCAGACCAAGGAAGGTGAGGTCGGCATAGCGATTGAAGTCGACCTTCAAGCCGGGTTTTTGCTGGCTCCGCGAGCCAAGCCCACGGGAGCGCACTCCGGCCAGCGGAAAGACGCGGCCTTGCCAGGTGAACTCCGCCGGGTAGTAGGTGTTGTCGAAGAATCGCTCGCGGAGGGTGGACCAGTCGTTCGGGTGCATCCGCAGCCGGATTTCGTGAACCACACTGTCGTCGAAGAGAGCATCACTCGTTTGCGCCCAGCCGGCGGCGGGGATCAAGAAGGCAGCAGCGAGGGTACATAGCCGGTTCATCTCAAAACACCAATTGCACGCGCGCCACGCGCATCCAGAAAGTTTGGCGGTCGCGCGCCGCGAAGGATCCGAAATCCACATCGTCGACGCGCTCCCGAACGAAGTTGCCCTGGATCTTCACATGACGGTTCAAATACCAGTTAATGCCGAAAGTCCAGGCACGATCCTGGATCGGAGGAAAGTTGGCCGCACGCGGATGGGCGAATGCCAGAGCGGAACTGTCGGCGCTGCGCACGCGAAGATCTTCGGAACGGATCGCGAGTTCCACGGCTCCGAAGCCGCCGTTGAGGAATTCGCGCTTCGGGCGCACGCCACCATCTTTCTTCTCCCCGGTGAGAACCCAGGTGCCGGCAACATACCAGCCCTGACTGATCAGGTTGGGGAGGTCGTCTCCGAAAATCGACTGGCCACGCCTTTCGTCTCGCACGCGCACAAATTCGGCTTGTGCACCAAAGGGACCACTAGCCCACTCAGCTTCCACTCCGCTGCGGAGCCGTCTGCCGGCGACATAGGCTCTGGGCGCGAAGGTGAGATCGAAGGCCGTCCGCCCACGAAGCCCATTGCGCACGGGGCTTTCGGGCAACTCGGACCAGGCGGCGGCGACTCCCAGTTCCAATTGGCGAAGCGGCTTCGCCAGGCGAACCCAATCATCGGGTTTGGACCGAAGCCGGGCCGCCCAGGTGCGGCCGCCGGTGGGCCTGTCTTCGGAGTTCATGGCGATGCGGCCATCGTGCCGGAACACGCCCGCCTGATAGTGCAGGCGACGGTTCCAGACCCGTGCATGCAGCATCAGGCCGACGTCGCGTCCGGGAGCAAGTTGAGAGCCAACCCGAGAGCGATACACAAAGTCGAGCTGCATCGGGGGAGTATTCTGGTCGCGTCCGAAGGGAATGCGAAATTTTCCCGCCTGCAACTGGAGAAAACGCAGGCGGCGGTAATTGATGAAGGCGTCGCGTATGGCATCCCGCTCGACATCCAATTCGACGTCGAATTCATATTCGAAATCGCGGAGAAACTCGCCTTCGACACCAACGCGTTTACGGCGGAAATCATAGGCCGGCCGGTCGGGTTCCGGATCGTCGTCCACGGCGGCAAAATCAGTTTGGAGCTTTAAGCGGAAGTCCATCCGAAACTGTTTCCCATAGCGCAGGGATGGGCGGCGATCCCATTCGAGGCTCCAACCCTTCTTACCTTCCTTCTGTTGCGCCTGCGCCCCATCGGGAGCATACGCCAGCAGCAGAAGCGCTCCAACCCGGAAATGCCGCGAAGTTCCCATGAACGCAAATCAATCCTTTTTCTTTTTCGTTTCCCAGACGACGGAAGTCAATTCCGCTGAACCGCTTTTGAGGTCCGCCGTGATTTCGTCCAGAGATGTGCCACGCTTCATCCGCACGCGGTAGCGGACGGTGGCGACGGGGCCGTCGTTCCTTTCCCGAGCTTCGAATTGGAGATGGTGCCGGGCTAACACCTGATCGACATGAGTCGCCGGAAAGACTCCTTCGGCGCCAACGGTCAGGGACATGGTGAGCAATTCCTCGGCTGTTGTTCCGAGATAGTACAAGGTGGCGGAAAGGAATGCGGTCCCCATTCCAGCCAGTGCGAACGCGCCCAATCCGCAGGCCATGCCCAGGCCCAGCATCAGGAACAGGATGATCGTATCTTTCGGATCCTCGACCGGTGTACGAAAACGGATGATGCTGGCGGCTCCGGCGATTCCAAAGGCGCGGGCGAGCGAATCACCGATGATAATCATCATCAGCGCCCCCGAAACACAGAGAAGAATCTGCGCATGCTCCATGGATCGCGAAAGAGCGGCATCGCCGCCGCGGGTGCTCTTATGGACCGCGGTGAGAACGGCGCCGATGAAGAAGGAAACGACGAGCTTGATCGCTTCGATAAAGGGATGATGCAGAGTGGGGAGAATCTGGCGAACCTTCTCGGATGGCGTGGACAGCAAGCC
>CALFYN010000905.1 GCA_937952345.1 uncultured Acidobacteriota bacterium | reverse complement strand
GGGAAGGTTACCCCCGCTTCTGCAGAAACGCCACAAACTCCGCCGAGTCTTTTGTCAGCCCGGGAAACGCCGCCACCACCTTCTCATCCCCATCGAGCAGCACGTAGTAAGGAATCGCAATCGTCGCGAACTTCGAGTTCTGCAACTCCTGATTCCGTTCGCTCTCGTCATCCGCGCCATCCGTATACAACTCCAGCAGCACGTGATTCTTCAACTCCGCCGCCACCTCGGGGCGGGGAAACATGTTCGCCTTCATCCAGTGGCAATTCGTGCAGGCATAACCCGTGAAGTTCACCAACACCAGCTTGTTCTCCGCCTTCGCCTTCGCCAGCGCCTCCTGATACTGATTCTTCATCCAGGAAAGTTTCTCGCCACCCGCGCCCGCCGATGCGAACGACGATTCCGAAGCCAGCGGCACGTAGGCATCCAGATCCCCCAGTTTCCCGCCGAACATCCCCGGAATCAGGCTCACGGCAAAAATCAGAAACACCGCCCCGATGGCCGCCCGCGAAGAACCCACCGGTTCCTCCGGCTTGATCCCTTCCATGCGCAAAAAGCCCAACAGGTACAACCCCGGGAGTGCGAACAGCACCACCCACGCCGCCAGGAACCGTTCCCGCGTCAGCAGGTTCCACTGCAGCACCACGTCCACATTGCTCACATACTTCAGCGAAACCGCCAGCAGGATGAAGCCGAGAACCGTTTTCACGCGCGGCAGCCATCCCCCGCTGCGTGGCATCTTCGACAGCGTAGACGGGAACAGCGCCAGAAAGAAGAACGGTGAAGCAAGTCCTGAAGAAAACGCCGCCATCCCTATGGCAGGCTGTAGTTTATCCCCTTGCACCGACGCCGCCAGCAGCGATCCCATGAACGGACCCACACAGGCAAACGAGGTCAGCGCAAACGTCAGCCCCATCAACAGCGCTCCCACAATCCCGCCGCGGCTTTGCGACGCCTGATCCATCTTCGTCAGCAGGCTCGACGGCAGCGTAATCTCGAACGCCCCCAGCAGGCTGAACGAGAACGCCAGAAACACCACCGCGATCACCCCGTTCACCCACGGGTTCGATCCCAATTGCACCACTCCGAACGGGCCCACAATCGCCGTCACCAGCAACCCCAGCGAAGTGAAGAACAGCACAATCCCGCCCGCGTACACCGCAGCCTGCACCACGCTGCGGTTGCGGATGAACGCCGATACCGTGAACGGAATCATCGGGAACACGCAGGGCGTGAACACCGCCGCCAATCCCAGCCCGAACGCCAGCGCCGCAAAACCCAGCAGGCTTTCTTCCTTCTTCGGCGCCGCCACCGGAGCCCCTGCCTCACTCACCGCCGGCTTCGCCACCGCCGCCGTCACCAGCGCATAACCTTCCGGAGCCGTAAACGCCTCTCCCCCCGCCGATGCCGATACCCGCAACATCGCCTTCGCCGAAGCCCGCTGCGGCAGGCATTCCTTCTCCGTGCACACCTGATACCGCATGTTCACCTGAATCTCGGCCGGCATCGCCGCCGCCGATTCCCGCAGCTTCATCTTCAGGAAAAACACGGCCTGTTTGTCGTAGGTCTCGGCTTCAATGCCGAAGTTCGGATCCAGCTTCCGCACCGGTTGCGGACGGTAGATCTCCATCGCCTCCACCACCGCATTCTCGGCCAGCGTGATCCTGGTGATCATCGGCCCGCCCGGCGGAGTCGTCGGCGAATACATATGCCACGGCTCGTCGATGGTTGCTGTCAGTTTGGCGATGGCCGTCCCGCCCGGCTTTGCCTCCGCCGGAGTGAACTCCATCGCCCATTTGGCAGGCGTCAGTCTCTTCGGAAGTTGGGCGTACAAGGAGACGCCGAGCAGAGCAAGAGCGAGCAATCGCATAGAGAAGGGAACCACTCTCTATTGTATGCCCGCGCGCCGGCGGTTTAATCCGCCTAGTGACCCGCCGCCGCCCGCAGTCCGTGTTCGCCGAGTTCGTTTTCGATCCGCTGATTGATTCCGGAGCCGGCAAACTCCGACGCCACACGGATGGCGTTCTTCATGGCGTTGGCATTGCTCCGCCCGTGGCAGATGATACACACGCCGCGCACGCCCATCAGCGGCACGCCGCCGTATTCGGAATAATCCACGCGCTTTTTGAAGTCTGTGAACGCTTCCCGCGACAGCACATAGCCGATCTGCCGCGTGATGGTGGCCTTCAGGCTATCCTGCAGCATGTGCTTGATCGCCTCCACCAGCCCTTCACTCACCTTCAGCACCACGTTGCCGATAAACCCGTCGCACACGATCACGTCCACCGTGCCCGTGTACACGTCGCGGCCTTCCACATTGCCCACGAAGTTGATCGGCAGCTTCTTCAGAATCGGCGTCGCGGCGCGCGTCAGGTCATTGCCCTTATGCTCTTCCTCGCCAATCGAGAGAATGCCCACCTTCGGCCGGTGCGTCTTGAAGATCACCCGCGAATAAATCTCTCCCATGATGGCGAACTGCGCCAGCATGGTCGGCGAGCTATCCACATTCGCGCCCACATCCACCATCACCGCCGGAGTCCCTTTGACAGTGGGAAACACGCTGGCCAGCGCCGGACGCTCCACACCCGGCACCATCCCCTGCACCATCTTCGCCGTAGCCATCACCGCGCCGGTATTGCCGGCCGAAACCACGCCGTGCGCCACCCCTTCGCGCACCAGCCGGCACGCTACGCGGATAGAGGAATCCTTCTTGGCGCGCATTGCCTTCGCCGCGCTATCCTCCATGGTGATGACTTCGCTCGCGTGGCGTATTTCGATGGGGAGATCCCGCCAGCCGGAGTGCTTGCGCAACTCGGCCGAGATGATGTCTTCCTTCCCCACCAGGATGACCCTCACCGGGTAGTGCTTGACGGCGTGAATCGCCCCATCGACTTCAGCCGAAGGGGCGTGATCCCCGCCCATGGCGTCAACCGCGATTGTGATCATGGATGGTTTTGCGCCGGAATGTCCGTTGTCCGTGCCAGGCACGTGCCGCTCGCCTATTGCTGGGCCACTTCGATAACTTCCCGGCCCTTGTACGTCCCGCAATACGGGCAGACGCGGTGCGGCATCTTCGGCTCACCGCATTTCGGACATTCTGCCAGCGAGGCGGATTTCAGGTGATCGTGCGCCCGGCGAGTGCTCGTTCTCTGGGCGGAATGTCTGCGTTTTGGATTTGGCATGCTAGCTTCCCTCTTCGACTATAAATTCTTCAACGCCGCCCAGCGGTCGTCCGCCAGTTCCTGGCGGCAGTTGCAGACGGCTACGTTCCGGTTCCCCCCGCAAACGGGGCAGATTCCCTTGCAATCCTGGCGGCACACGATCTGCATCGGCAGCTGCAACAGGACAAACTCCCTCAGGACTTCGGCCAACTCCACGCCGTCGCCCTCATAAAAACCCATCTCCGCCTCTCCCTCATCGAGTTCCACTTCTTCTCCCGATGTCGCCATCTCGGCGGGGCGGTAACTCAAATCGAAATCCGCATCGATCAGCGCCGCGGCGGATTCCAAACAGCGGTCACACGGCGCTTCCATCGTCACACAAACGTGTCCATGTACGCGAATCTCGCCGAGCGTGCTGCTCAGTAATTCGGCCTGCCCTTCCGCTTTCAGATTCCCGCCCTGTTTCAACTCCGGGTCCAGGTAATCGATCTTGCCGGGGGGGAAGTCCACCGCAAAGGGGATCTTCCTGACTTCCAAATCATGAATGGAAAAGAACACACAACTCTCCCGGGCCCTACGGCTGGGCTCAAACTCCTTAGTATAGCAGTGTTCCCCACCGAACCGAAAGCGCGCCCACCCTCGATTCCCCCTTCCCTCCGAAAAATTGCTCTTGGTATGATAACTTCTATCCGGCGTTTCCGCGTTGATCCAGTGAGGTGATCAATTGCGTAAGTATGGAGTGGATCCGAAAAAAACGCAGGAAAGTTGTAACGCAGGTCGGCGGTTCCGACACGATCTCTACAAGTGGGAATTATCAAGCTCCGGCCCATCCGTAGGCCGGTAATGAACGGAGTAGTCGCCATGCCAGCAGCAACAGGGCCAGGCCAGTTCGAGTATCAGGTTCACCCTTCCCCGTATGTGCAACATTACATACGGCTTTATAATTTCGACGAAAGTGCCGATCGGCTCAAACCCGAGCATCGCCGCTTTCTCACATCGCAACTGACCCCGCTATTGCGCAAATCGCGGTCGAGCCATGTCGTGATCGCCGGCGCCGCGGGGCGTACCGGCGGACGCCTTGAGCAATCGGCCGTAGCCCGCGCCCGCGCCATCCGCATTGCCGCCTTCCTGGCCGGCTGTGGCGTCCCGGCCCCCGCACTGCGTCTCTTGTCCCCCCGCCCCGGCCTGACCATCGAAGTCCCGGGCGATGACCGCTGGCACCGTGCCGGCCAGATCGCTATCGTGCAATTCCCGCGCGCCGACGCTCCCACCGTACCCGTCAGGCACCTCCTGCGCCCGCGCGCCGTCTCTCCCAACCGCTTCGCCATCCGCATTGGCGTCTCCATCGGCTCGGAACTGCCCATGATGGATGCCGGCTTCGCCTCCGCCACCTTCCAGATCCGCGACTTCAGCGCCAACCCCAAGACCGTCGTCTACCGCTTCGCGGCCGGAGCCATTGGCGTCGGCGCACCTGCTGCATCCCGCTGGTGGGGCAAATGGTCCGAATTCCGCGCCAACACTGACGATCTGCTCGAAGTGGACGATTTCACGGGCATCCTTGAACTCGCCGGCGCTGACAACGATCCGCAAACCGGATCCACTAACCTCATTCTTCACGGCGTCCCGGGCGGCTCCCCCATTACGATCCCTAACTTCGACACCGGCGCCGGTCTCAGCCTCGGGGGCACACAAACGCGCGGCGTGATCCTGCCGCTCACCCCCGTCATTGAGTACCCGGTCGCCGCCGGCAACTGAGCCTACTGCCGCACCGCGCCGTACGGGATCTCCCGCGGCCCGCCTTCCATCCCGTGAATCACCACCTTGCGCGGCTTCGCGGGAACTGGCTCGCGCACTGGCCTAGGCTGGCTGCGCTCGGCAATCATCGTGCGCGTTTTCGCAGCATCCACCTCCATCCGCAGATGGATCGTTTTCCCATCTTGCCGCAACTCCATCTTCCCGCCCGCATCCCGCCATTCCTTCTGCTCCTCCACGGACCGCCGAATCCACCCCATCAGCTCCGCCGCCGCCTCCGCCGAATCGGACTCGGCCCGCACTTCCGCAATCATCGGATCCTGCAACCGGATACCTAACGCCAGCCCGCGCAAGTGTGTGAACGCCTCCGGAACGCCCGCCGCCGGCTTCAATCCCTGCTGTATCAACTCCTGGCTGTTGGCCACAATCCAGATATCGTGGTCCGCGGCCATTTGCCGCGCCACCGCGGCCATCTCCACCGCCGTAGCCGTAGCTCCGCCAATCCGCCGCCT
>CALFYN010000904.1 GCA_937952345.1 uncultured Acidobacteriota bacterium | reverse complement strand
GATGGTGGCCTCATGGCCGTAGATGGCGGGTCCGTGGTGGCGTTCGGGTCCGGCGGAGGCGGCCGAGGAGGCGATGTTGATGAAGAAGGAATCGTACTCGGCGGTCATGGTGAAGGTTTCGGGGACTTCGCGATCCTTTACCTGATAGATGCCACCGTTGGCGCTGACGATGCGTGGGAACCGGCCGCCGAGAGTGACGAGGAGCGGGGAGAGGCGGTGATAGAAGAAATCGGAGACAACGCCATTCGAATAATCCCAATATTTGCGCCAACGGAAGAAGCGCTCGCCGGAGTAGGGGCGCTTGGGGGCGGGGCCGAGGAAGCGGGGCCAATCGATGGTTTGGGGCGAGGCTTCCTTTTCCACTTCGTATTGCCAGAGTCCGTAGACGGAGTTCATGGAGTAAGTGGATTGGGCCCAGAGGACGTTGCCGGTGAGTCCTTTCTGGATGACTTCGCGGGCGAGGTGATAGCGCGGATCGGAGCACCATTGCGCGCCGATTTGGAGAATGCGCCCGGATTTCGCGGTTTCGGTGGCGATTTCTTTCGCTTCGGCGATGGTGAAGGCCATCGGTTTTTCGAGGTAGACGTCCTTGCCGGCGCGGAGGGCATCAAGGGTCATGCGGTGATGCCAGTGTTCGGGGGTGACGACGAAGACGGCGTCGAGTTCTTTGCGGGCGATGAGCTCCTGATATTCGTGATGAACGTGCCGGTCTTCGAGGCCGGTGTGCTGCTGGGCGCGGCGCTTGGCGCCGGTGTAGATATCGCTGATGGCGGCGAAGCGGATCTTGTTCTCATCCACCATCGGCTTCTGGTAGATGCGGAGGTGGCGCATGCCGAGGTTTCCGCAGCCGATGAGGCCGACCTGGATGCGGTCATTGGCGCCGAGGATACGAGTATAGGATGCAGCGGCGAGGATCGCGGTGCGGCGGTGAATGCGCATGCGCTCTACGATATCACCGGAGAGGTGCGCGGAGCAGGATCAGCCGCGGGCCTGGAACAGCTTGCCGATTCCGGAGAAGAGGCCTTCCGGTTTCTTGACGGGTGTTTCGGCTTTGAGGATGCGGGCGGCGAACTCGGCGTAACGTCCGGCGAGCGGACCGCTCTGCAACAGGGCCTTGCCTTCGGACATGCTGCGTTGCATGCCGACCCAATCGTTGGGGAAGGATTGCATCACCTTCTGGCCGAGCAGATCCTCGACCTGTGAGACGCGCATGTGGGAGCGCGAATCCATGCGGTTGAGGACGACGCGGACGCGGGAGTCGAGGCCCATTTCCTTGATGACGTCGAGTGTTCGCAGGGTCATGTGGAGGGAACAGATTTCAGGGGTGGTGACGAGGAAGATCTGATTCGAATGGCGCAGCGTGGCCATGGAAGCGGGGCTGCCGACAGCGGCGAGATCGACGCAGATATGGTCGTAACGGGGGCGGGCAAAGGCGAGGATGGCTTCGAGGTTCCACACATTGACGGGGCGATCGGGATGGGGGCGGCCGGCGCGGAGCACATCGAGCAAGCCCACCTTGGTGAGCAGCCGCTGCCAGATGGTGTCATCGATCTGTTCGCCGTACTCGGCGGCATCGCGGACGGAGAAGCCGGCTTCGAGGTTCATGTAGAAGTCGATTGCGCCGCAGTCCATATCGAAATCGAAGAGGCCGGTGTGGTTTTGGGTGCGCTGGGCAATGGCTCCGGCGGTGTTCATGCAGATGGTGGAGGCGCCGACGCCGGGCTTGGCGGGGAGGAAGCTGAAGACGTTGGAGACGAGTTCCATGGCCACGGGCTTCTCTTCGAGGCGGCGCACGGAGCGGACGAGGGCATCGCGGAGATCTTCGGCATTGAGGGGGGAAGGCAAGTATTCCTGGATTCCGGCGCGCATGACGTAGAGCATTTGGTTCGATTCCAGGTGACCGCCGAAGGCGATGATCTGAATGCCGGGGAGCCATTCAGAGGCCTCTCGTGCGATGCGCAGGGCTTGCTCCATGTCGGTGACATCGATGAAGATGATTTGCGGGGAGAGGACACGGAGCAGGCTCTGCAACTCTTTGGTTTCGGGATACGACTGGATGGAATTCTCAATCAATCGAACGACGCGATAGTGGGCAAGCATGTGGCCGAGTTCCCAACGCAGGGGAGAGTTCGGGGTGAGGATCGCGACATTCATGGGGTTCATCTGGTTTCAGCTCCTTGTTCCAACCACAGAATGCCGTGCGGGGTCGGAGCCAACAATGAGGCTAGGGTACTTTTCTGAGGCGCACCACTGTACCGTGACTTGGTACTAAGGTGATTGGGACTGAGCCACGTGGCCGGGATTACTGGCGGATGCTGAACAGGGTGTTCTGACCACGCAAGTATAACGAGCCATCCACAACAACTGGGCTGGCGATGAAGGTCTGATCGGCCATGGTGTTGGTGGCTAGTACTTCGTATTTCTCGCCCATTTTGACGACCACGACGTCGCCCTCTTCGGTGGCGAGGTAGAGCTTGCCGTTGGCTGCCACGGGGGACGCTTTGAAGTTGTAGGGCTTGGGGAGACGCTGCTGGAGGTAGTAGGGCTCGCCGGTAGTGGCGTTGAGGCAGGAGAGCATGCCGCTATCGGAGATGAAATAGAGCTTGTTGTCGTGGAGGACGGGCGATGGGGTGTAGGAGTTGCCGCGCTGGTTGGTGTAGAGGACGTTCTTTGAGCCGGTGAGGTCGCCCGTGCCGCCGAGCTTGATGGCGAGGAGGTTGGGGTTGCGATGGCCGCTCATGACGATGACGGTGTCGTTGTGGAGGACGGGGGTGGGGATGACGTTGGAGCCGAGTCCGGCGCATTCCCAGATGAGCTTGCCGGTTTTGAACTCGTAGGAGCGGACTTTGTTGGATGCGGCGACGATGACCTGTTTGGAGCCGTTGTGATCGACGACGAGCGGCGGGGACCAGGAACTGGGCTCATCGCGGTCCTGCCGCCAGAGCTGCTTGCCGGTGTTCTTGTCGAGGACGAGGATATGGGAGTTCTCTTCCTGGTCGAAGTTGAGGATGAGTGCGTCGCCGTGGATGACGGGCGCGGTGCCCTCGCCGAATTGGAGGCGCATTTTCATGGGGGCGAAATCCTTCTGCCATTTGAGGGTGCCGTCGAGGTCGTAGGCGAAGATGCCGCGAGAGCCGAAGAAGGCGAAGATGAGCTTGCCGTCGCTGGCCGGGGAATTGGAGGCGAAGCTGCCGTAGCGGCCGTGATAGCCCTCGTGCGGAGTGGCCGTGCGGGCGGTTTTTTCCCAGATGATTTTGCCGGTTTGGCGGTCGATGCAGAGGAGGAGGAATTTGTATTCGCGGCCTGCTCCGGCACCGCCGCCGGGGCCGCGGCGACCGCCGGATTGGGCTGGGGGCGGGGCTTCGGTGGTGGGGACGGCGGTGGTGAGGAAGATTCTGTTGCCGACGATGACGGGGGTGGAATGGCCACGTCCGGGGATGGTGGTTTTCCAGTGGACGTTTTTGGTGTCGCTGAATTCGAGCGGGGCGTCGCTTTGGGCAACGCCGTTCCAGGAGGGGCCGCGCCATTGCTGCCAGTCGGCGGCGTGGAGGGAGAGAGCGAGTGGAAGGAGGTAGAGCATCCGCATGGGTATATGGACGTTATTGTAGCGTTGGTGGTTATGGGGGCGCGCGCAGGATGAAGGCGATCTGTTCACAGGCGTTACATGGTGGCGTATGCGTTGATATATAATCGGACATCCTTAAGTGCGAAAGGACTGTGCGGTGTCGGACATCAGCGTTCTGCTGCGTAAATTTGCTGGGGGGGATGAGTCCGCCTACGAAGCCCTGTACAGCGGGATCTACGCGGAATTGCGCAGTCTGGCGGCGTCGGCGATGCGCCGGGAACGGCCAGACCACACCCTTCAAGCAACGGCGCTGGTCAACGAGGCCTGGATCCGGCTGGTCGGCAGTCCAGCGAGTTGGGAGAGCAAGGCGGAGTTCCTACGCGCATCGGCGAAGATCATGCGCGAGATTCTGGTGGATCACGCCCGCAACCGGGGGCGTTTGAAGCGAGGCGGGGATTGGCAGCGAGTAGAGATGCACGATCCTGTATCGCTGGCGGTGTTGGATCCTGAAACGCTGACTTTATTGGACTCCGCCCTGCAAAAGCTCAACGCCCGCGACCCGCGCAGCCGTCAAATCGTCGAATTGCGATACTTCGCCGGCCTCAGCTCGGAAGAAACCGCGCAGGTGATGAATTTGTCTGTGAAGACAGTGACTCGCGACTGGAATTTTGCCCGTGCCTGGTTGGAGAAGGAACTGCGCGGATGAGGGCGGACTCCGCAGAACGATGGTTGAGGATCAAGGAAATTTTCGTGTCGGCGATGGATGCCTCCGATCGGGAAGAGGTACTCTCGCGGCTTTCCAGTGAGGATGGCAGCCTGATCGGGGAAGTCCGGCGTTTGCTGGAACTGCACGATACGCCGGACCTCACCGTCGATCCGCCATCCAGCGTGGAACGTCACCGCTACCGGATTGGGGACAAGCTGTCGGGCAGGTACGTGATTCAGCGATTTCTGGCGTCCGGTGGAATGGGGGAGGTATACGAAGCGCGCGACGAATCGAGTGGCGGGCCGGTCGCGCTGAAGTTCATCAATGCGCTTGCCGCCGGCAGTCCATCGCTGGTGGGGCGGCTGCGGCGAGAGGTGGAACTGCTGCGGCGAATCGATCATCCGAATGTCTGCCGGGTCGTCGGCTTAGGCGAGCACGAGGGCGAGCGATTTTGCATCATGGAACTGCTGGAAGGGGAAACGCTGGCGGCGCGCCTTGCGCAGAGTGGGCCGCTCAGTCCAGAGGAAGCCGCCGGCATCGCAGTGCAGCTTTGCGATGCGTTGGCGGCGGCGCACGCGGCGGGAGTGATCCACCGCGATTTGAAGCCGGGCAATGTGTTTCTGGAACGAGAACGGGTGGTGGTGATCGACTTTGGTTTGGCGGCTGCTTCTGTCCCGGAAGGATCGCTGACACCGCCCAGTGCCGTGATCGGAACGCTGGCGTACATGGCGCCGGAACAATTGGAGGGCGGAGCGGCGACGGCGCGGACGGATATTTTCGCGCTGGGCGTGGTGCTGTATGAAATGCTCACTGGCAGGAAGCCACATTCCTCCAATTCTCCGTTTCGTTTGGCGGCGCAGAAGGCAAGAGAGGCCCATGCCGAGATCGGGGTGCAGATGCCTGGACTGCCCTCGGTATGGGATGAAGTGATCTCGCGGTGTCTGAGGGCCGATCCGGCGGCGCGTTTCGCAACAGCAGGGGAGGTTCGTGATGCACTGGCGCGGCGGCGCCCTTCGGTGCGGTATGTCCTGAGCCGGCCGCGCGTGTATGTGACACTGGCGGTGGCATGCGCCGTGATGGCGGGCTGGATGGGATGGAGCGTGAGTGGGCGCGACCGGGAACCGCACCCCCAAGCGGCTGGATTGTATGCGGAGGCGCGCGATGCGTTGCTGGAGTCGGCGCCGCATCGCAGCGTGCAATTGCTGGAGCGAAGCATCGCAGCCGATCCTGACTTCCTGCATGCATTCGCGTTGCTCGCGATCGCCTATTTCGAAAGCGACCAAGTGGAGAAGGCTCGTGAAACGGCGCTGCAGGCTACCGCCGCGGCTGACCGGCGATGGATACTTGGGCGGGGGGAGCGCGCGGCCTTGAGCGCGGCCCGGGCAACCGTGATCCGCGATCTTGCCGCCGCAACCGCGCCGTATGAACGCCTTGTGTCGGCC
>CALFYN010000903.1 GCA_937952345.1 uncultured Acidobacteriota bacterium | reverse complement strand
TATTGAAGATCTCTTCGTACCGGCCGGCCTTCGGGACGCCGATGCGGTACCCATGCCGCGGCACTGTTGTGAAATTACACACGAACACCAGAAAATCTCCGCGATCGTTGGCAAATCGCAAGAAGCTGATTACCGAGTTCTCGACATCATTGATATCAATCCACTCGAATCCGGAGTAGTGAAAATCCACTTCATGGAGTGCCCGCTCCGACGCGTACAGCCGGTTCAGTTCCTGGAGCGTCGCCTGCAGGTTGCGGTGGTAGTCGAACGCCAGCAGTTCCCAGCGCACGCTCGCCTTCTCATCCCATTCCTCGTACTGCCCGATTTCCTGCCCCATGAACAGCAGCTTCTTCCCCGGATGCCCCCACATGTAGGCCAGAAAGGCGCGCGCGTTGGCAAAGCGCTGCCACTCATCGCCCGGCATTTTGCCGAGTAGCGATTTCTTCAAATGCACCACTTCGTCATGCGAAATCGGCAGTACGAAATTCTCTGAAAACGCATAGAGCATGCTGAAGGTGATGTCGTTGTGGTGGAACTTGCGGTAGACGGAATCCTGCTTGAAGTAGTGCAGCATGTCGTGCATCCACCCCATGTTCCACTTCATGGTGAAGCCCAACCCGCCGAGATACACAGGACGGCACACGCCGGGAAACGACGTCGATTCCTCGGCCACCGTAAACGCCCCCGGCACCTCATGCACCAGTTCGTTGAAGCGTTTCAGGAATTCGAGCGCCTCCAGATTCTCGCGTCCACCATACTGATTCGGAATCCACTCGCCGTGCTCGCGGGAATAATCCAGATAGATCATGCTGGCCACGGCATCGACGCGCAATCCGTCGATGTGATACTGCTTCAGCCACCACAGCGCATTCGCGAGCAAAAAGGTGCGCACCTCGTGCCGGCCGAAATTGTAAATCAGAGTGCCCCAATCTTTGTGTTCGCCCTTGCGCGGATCTTCATGCTCATACAACGCCGTCCCGTCGAAGCGCGCCAGCCCATGGGCATCGCGCGGAAAATGCGCGGGCACCCAATCGAGAATCACGCCAATGCCTTCGCGATGGCACGTATCGACGAAGGCCATGAAATCCTCCGGCGTGCCGAAGCGCGAGGTGGGCGCAAAGTAGCCGGTCACCTGATAGCCCCATGAGCCGGAGAACGGATGCTCCATGATGGGCAGCATTTCGATGTGCGTGAAGCCCATCGACTTGACGTAAGGCACCAGCCGTTCCGCCAGTTCGCGATAGGTGAGCGCGCGCCCCATCTCGCCGCGCAGCCAGCTTTCAAGATGGACCTCGT
>CALFYN010000902.1 GCA_937952345.1 uncultured Acidobacteriota bacterium | reverse complement strand
GCATCGCCACGTCGCTCGGCGCAGCCACAACCACGCTATCCGTACAGCCCGGCGATTCGCGGTCTCAGCCCTTCTTCCTCCAGGCCCGCGGCACGGAAGGGGACGTCACGCTGCGCTTCACGTTCGCGGATGGTCCTCCCCAAACCGCAATCGTCCGCATTGTCAACTCCTGGATCTCCTGTGATGCAAACGATGCGTCGTTCATCACCCTCAGCGCCGGCTCATCCACGTCGGTTGACTGTTCTTTCCGAAGAGCGGGGTCGCCAACGCCCGGTTTCTTCGAAGTTCTCCAACTCCTGCCCGATGCCACACCCATCACGCTCCGCCTTCGCAGTTCCGATCCCGCCATCTTTACGGTTACGCCCGAAAGCACCACGTTCAGTCAAGGCTCCCGGCTCTTCCAACTGCGCGCTGTGGCCCCCGGTACGGCTACACTCCTCATCGATCAGCCCGATGGCTTCGGCCCCGCTCCCGGCGCGCCTATCGTCAACGTCACACTTCCTGCACTGCGATCCGGCTGCCAGGAAGTCACCCTCGGTTTCGACACCCAACGCACCTGCGAAATCTCATTGCCCTCCGGCGTTTCCGCCACCGCCGAATCCTCACACCCGGACTTCACGGTTGTCAGTGGTAGCGAGTCTCAACCCGGAGCGGCCCAAGCACAACTCGCCGCCCCGCGCATCACCATCCAACAACTCGCCCGCTACGGCACCGCTGAAATCACTGTCCGCGCCCATGGCTACGCTGATCTCATCATCCCTGTGCTCGCCTCCGAAACCCAACTCCGCTTCATCACCGAGTTCTCACGCTCCACACCCCTCACGAGCTTGTCCATGCGTGTTGGCATCGCAACGCAGATAGGCTTGCAACTCAGCGGCCCCGCGCGCGCCGGTAGCCGCATCTTCTCCGTCATCAACGCATCGCCAACCGGCATCATCTCCATCGATCCCGCCAGCGTTGTATTCGCGGCGGGCCAATCGGCGGTCGTGCTCAACATCAGAGCCCTCGCACCTGGCAGCGCCGTCCTCAGCGTAGCCGCTCCCGGCAACGTCGCTACCCCATCAGCGCCGGGTACTATAACGGTCACGCAGTAGACCGCGTTACCTCCGCCCCCATCCGCCTTCGCAACGCCCGCGACGAGCTCACCAGGTGCCCCCGCATCGCCGCCGCCGCCCCCTCCGCATCCCCCGCCTCCAAGGCCGCCAATATCCGCCGGTGCTCCGCAATCGACACCGCCGCGCGCCGCTTCGACGACGCCAGCGTCTCCCGAATCCAAGCCTGCAAATACCCCCGCGTCGTCTCCAGCATCTTCCGCAAAATCGTATTCCCCGCCGCCCGCGCAATCGCCAGATGAAACCGTAAATCGCTCGCCAGATACGCCTCCGCATCCGCGCCCGCCGCCTTCATCCCCGCAATCGCCTCCCGCATCTCTTCCAAATCCGCGGGCCCCCGCCGCCGCGCCGCCAACCCCGCCAATTGCGTCTCCAGCGCCACCCGAGCCTCCACCAGATCCTCCAACTCCCGCGCATCCAGCAACACCGCGAACCGCAGACTCCGCTCCAAACCCGCGCCCGCGCTCGCCGCCACAAACGTCCCATCCCCCGCATGCGATTCCACCACGCCCAATGCCGCCAGCGACCGCAACGCCTCGCGCACCGATGTCCGCCCCACGTGAAACTGCCGGCATAGCTCCTTCTCCGACGGCATCCGGTCTCCCGGCTTCAATCCCCCCGAAGCGATCAGCCCGGCGATCTGATCGACAATTCCGTCGCTCAGCGACGCGCGCGGTATGGGTTTCAGTTGCGGCACCATGGAGAAGGCGATAAGCTGAAGATCAGCTTGTCAGACAAGCTGGCAGGTGTCAAGCCATTATGCTCACCCTAGACCTCGGACGCCGCGTGGAACTGGTCTCCATGGACCCCCACTGCCACGACATCACCATCGCCCTATACCTCAGCGGCCACCGCTACCGCATCCACACCTATAGCCGCCGCGAAAGCGCCCAACACCGCATCGCGTTCCTCCAGTCCGCCATGGCCTCCCTCGGCGCCATGGCCATCGACAACCACGAACTCCTCCACACCTGCGGCCACACCCACCTCGCCGCCACACGCCGCCTCTTCCTCACCGCCGCAAAACTCCCCACCACCGTCGAACTCCCCCAACCCTACCCTCTCGAAACCCTCGACAAGAAAGCCGGCAAACCCATCCGCGCCATCTCCCACGGCAACGGCGAATACGAAGTCCCCACCGAAAGCCCCGCCCACAACGGACTCCGCAAACTCGCCGAACTCGAACCCCGGGACACCCGCCTCGCCTTCCCCTGCGGCCATTCCCACGATGCCTTGATCGGCCTCCTCCTCCCGCGCGCCCTCAACGTCCGCGCCATCCTCCGCGAAGAAGAAGCCGCCGCCACCCGAGGCGTCCTCGTCGCCCCCAGCGCCCAGAAAGAATAAGGAGCCACCATGAACAGCCGCGACCGCGTCCTTGCCGCTCTCCACCGCCAACCCGTCGACCGCACCCCGGTCTGCAACCCCACCTCCGTCGCCACCGTCGAATTGATGGACCTCAGCGACGCCTACTTCCCCGACGCCAATCGCGACCCCGAACGCATGGCCCGCCTCGCCGCCACCAGCTACACCGAACTCGGCTTCGATTCCATCATGCCCGTCTTCTCCATCATCCAGGAATCCTCCGCCCTCGGCTGCAAAATCCAATGGGAGCAAAAGGACAACTGGCCCACCGTCCGCATGCGCGAACCTATCTACACCGAACCCGAAGACATCCGCATCCCCCCCGATTTCCTCCTCCACCCCGACATGCAATGTGTCCTCAATGCCATCCGCATTCTGCGAAAAGAATACGGAAATGAGGTAGCCATTATCGGAAAAACCATGGGCCCCTGGTCGCTCGGCTATCATTGCTTCGGCGTCGAGCCCTTCCTCCTCATGTCCCTCGACGACGAAGGCAAAACCAAGCTCTGCCTCGACCGCCTCAAGGAAGCCACCATCCAGTTCGGCCTCGCCCAAATCGAAGCCGGAGCCGACGCCCTCACCCTCCCCGACCACGCCACCGGAGACCTCGTCAGCGGCGAATACTACGCCCGCTACCTCCGCGACCTCCACATCGAATTCGCCCAGCGCCTCCCCATTCCGCTCATCCTTCACATCTGCGGCCGAACCGTGGATCGCATGGGCTACATCGCCCAAACCGGCATGGCCGCCTTCCACTACGATTCCAAGAATGACCCGGCGGAATCCATGGCCATCGTCAAAGACAAAATCGCACTCGTCGGCAACATCAACAACCCCGAAACCCTCTTCTCCAAGGGCCCCGAGGAAGTCCGCCGCGAAGTCTTCCGCAACATGGACGCCGGCGTCGACCTCATCGGCCCCGAATGCGCTATCCCCCTCCAGACCACCATCGAGAATCTCAAGGAGATCCCCAAAGCCGTCCGCGATTGGCACAAGGAGCACGTCAATTAACATGCCCCAACTCGAAGACATTCAAAACGATTTCATCCGCCAGGAAATCACCGACTTCATCGAGCGCCCCGATGAAAAGGCCAAAATCATCGGCTTATTCGCCAAAGCCTCTCCAGCCATGCAGAAAATCGGCGCCGCCCTCATCGAAGGCCAGAACAAAGTCGTCGACCAGCTCACCCGCGATGCCCTCGATGCCGGCACCCCCGCCCTCGAAGTCATGGACGACGGCTTGATCGCCGCCATGGCCATCGTCGGCATCAAGTTCCGCGAAAACTTCATCTTCGTCCCCGAAGTCCTCAGTTGCGCCCGCGCCATGAAAGCCGGCATGGCCCACATTGAGCCCATCCTCTCCGCCTCCGGCATCGAGCCCATCGCCAAAGTCGTCATGGGCACCGTCAAGGGCGACCTCCACGACATCGGCAAAAACCTCTGCATCATGATGCTCCGCGGCGCCGGCTTCGAAGTCATCGACCTCGGCGTCGACACATCGCCTGACCGCTTCCTCGAAGCCGTCGAAACCCACGAAGCCCCGCTCATGGGCATGTCCGCCCTCCTCACCACCACCATGCCCAACATGGGCCGCACCATCGAAGCCTTCATCGATGCCGACCTCCGCGACAAGGTCAAGATCATGGTCGGCGGCGCACCCGTCACCCAGGACTTCGCCGACGAAATGGGAGCCGACGGCTACGGCAAAGACGCCGTCGCCTGTGTCGCCCTCGCCAAAAAGCTCGTGGGCGCGGCCGCGTAAACGCCATGCAGAAAATCGACCCCAAGGAATACCAGAAGCGCCTCGACACGCTCTCCGAAATCCTCAACGGCATCGCCACCCACGCCAACGAACTCTCCCAGCAGCGTTGCCCCTACAAGAACCGCCACAACCAGTGCACTGCCTCCATCGGCTGCCGCAACAAACGCAAGCCCGCCGCGGAAGGCGAACTCCCGCGCTGCGCCGGCGATGACAAACTCGACTACCGCAAAGCCTGGGAATGACCCTCTTCGATCTCGCCGACCGCCGAGCCATTCCCGTCCCCACTTCCTGCGGACGCAGTGGCACTTGCCACGAATGCATCGTCGATGTCACCCGTGGCCACGAAGCACTCAGCCCGCCCACACCAGCCGAAGCATTCCTCAAAGGAAAGTACCGCCTCGCCTGCCAGGCGCAGATCCTCCATCCCGAAACTGAAATCGCCTTCCAACTCCTCCAGCGCCGCCCCAAAATCCTCACCCAAACCGAACCCGGCCACATCACTCTCAATCCACTCACGCAACGCTACGGCACGCGCGTCACCCACAACAACGAAGACCTCGACGAATACCGCGGCGCAATCTACGGCGTCGCCATCGACCTCGGCACCACCACCATCGTCCTCGAAATCGTCGATCTCGAATCCGGCCAAGTCCGCCACGTCACCGCGCTCGAAAACCCGCAGCGCTTCGGCGGCAGCGACGTCATGAATCGCATCTCCTATGACGCCGGCCCCTACAAAGGCGAACTCCACAAAGCCGCCATCCACGCCATCAATCACGAACTCACCGCCGCCTGCCGCGAACTCCACATCCCCCGCCACGCGCTCTATGAAATGGTCGTCGCTGGCAACTCCACCATGCGCGATCTCTTCTTCAACTTCGATGTCCAATCCATCGGCCAGCGCCCCTACAAATCCATCACCGAACACGAATACCGCGGCGGCCTCCGCAACACCACGGCCCTCACCACGCTAGCCCACAAGCTCGGCCTGCTCATGCATCCCAAGGCCCGTATTTACGGCCCTCCGCTCATCTCCAGCCACGTCGGAGCCGACACCGCCGCCGCCCTCCTCGCCATCGATTTCGAATCCCTCAAAGACCCGTTCCTCCTCGTCGACATCGGCACCAACACCGAAGTCGTAGCCGGAGCCAACGGCCGCTACGTCGCCGCCTCCTGCCCCGCCGGACCCGCCTTCGAAGGCGGCCTCATCGAATATGGCATGCCCGGCTGCGACGGAGCCATCGAAGCCCTCCACTTCGGCGACAACCACTGGCATTACCGCACCATCGGCGACACCGAACCCCAAGGCATCTGCGGCTCCGGCCTCATCGACTTGCTCGCCGAACTCCGCCGCCACAACCTCATGTCGCCCATGGGCGTCTTCCCGCAACGCCGCAACAAAATCGAAATCGTCCCCACTCACGGCATCACGCTCTCGCGCGAAGACGCCAGCCATCTCGCCCAGGCCAAGTCCGCCAACTATTGCGGCCAGTTCATCGTCCTCCGCCATCTCGGCCTCAAACCCAGCGACATCCGCACCCTCTACCTCGCCGGAGCCTTCGCCAACTACATCGCCCCATCCAACGCCATCGACATCGGCTTCCTTGCGCCCGTCCCCGAAGACCGCATTGTCAAAATCGGCAACGCCGCCGCACTCGGAGCACGCCGCATGCTGTTATCCCAAACCGAACGCGCCCGCATCGAACGGGCTGTCGCCAACATCGAACACATCGAACTCGAAACCACGCCCGATTTCTTCGATATCTTCGTCGAAGGCTGCATGTACCAACCCATGCCCGCATAAGGAACCACCATGGCCCGCTATCAAATCCTCTACTGGAAAGACATCCCCGCACAGATCAAGGTCACCGAACCCGGCAAGCGCCCCATCTCGCGCCAACTCCCCGATCGCTACCAACAAAAGATCGACGCGCTCGCCATGAAACTCGGCCTCCACGGCTCCGACGCTTACCTCGACGAATGGAACTGGAGCGAGCCGCAGGAAACCAACACCAGCGCCGAAGAAACCATCGACACTCTCATGCGTCAATTCGAACAGCAGCAATAAATGGCATTCCTCGCACAACTCGACTCCATCGACGGCCGCCGTCTCAACCTTCTCCAGCGTCTCCTCCTCGTCAACGACGGAACACTGACAGACGCAGTGGAAATGGCCTTCCTCGAACCCATCGCCCTCGAAAAACTCTCCCTCGAAATCACCACCGGCAGCGAAGCCCCCGAAGCCCTCGATGCTCCCGCCACCGCGCAAATCATGGAGCGCCGCATTCTCCTCAAAGGCGAACAAACCGGCCGCCACTTCGTCTACGCCGAATCCTGGATCGTCCTCGACCGTCTCCCCGAAGGCATGCGCCAACAACTCATCGCCTCCACCGCCCCCATCGGCCGCCTCTGGACCGACTACAAACTCGAAACCCGCAAAGAGATCCTCCGCTTCTGGCGCCAACCCGCCGCCGCCCTCGCCCCGCACTTCGGCATCAAACCGAGCGATGAACTCCTCGCCCGCTCCTACCGCGTCTTCCGCCACTCCGAACCCATCATGCTCATCACCGAATACTTCCCCGCTTTGTAGGCGGTGGGCTCGCGGTTTACTTGAAGGACGGCTTGGATTTTGAGTTGATGCGGAAGCCAATTCCCAGGGAGAATTGGTCCACGGAGCCATAAAGCGGCGGCAACTGCCCATGACGGTGGGAAACAACCAGAATGACCCCGTTCTTGAGATCAAACGTCGCCTGAAGGTTTGAGTATTTCCGCGTTCCGGAGCGGGTCTCCAGCACGCTCGCTATCCCCTTTGTGGATCCGGGAAAAGCAACCGGAAGGTTCTCTCCCACACTGAGTTGGCCCGGCGGATAAACGGTACTCCCCGGATTCACGCTGACCGTCTCAGGCTGAAACAACTGGCGGAAGGAGTACTCCAGTGAAAGGTCGAGCCTGTTCATGAAATTGGCCCAGGCCGATTTGGACTGCGATTGGAAACCGATGCCAACCAGGCCTTGTCCCAGGAAACGGTTGATGGGCCCTACCTGTGCCCGCGCCTTAGCGTCCAGCGGACTGGCCAGCACGGTTCCCGTTTCCAAGCCCACCGAGGGCACGAAGTTCACCGTCAGTCCCGTCCTCGTTCGCAAGGGGCGAAAGAACAGGCTGGCATGAGGGTCGACGATGAAGTTCTTGCTGGTGGCGTCCTTGGTCAACTCGATCGATGGTCCCGCTTGCAGAGAGAGTCGCCGCACGGCGGGCGGCGTGCCACAGTTGCTGGCGGGAACAATGTGTGGGGACTGGAACTCGAAATGGCAGCTCTTCTCGGCGAACCACCTCCGCGCGTCCAGGGTTGCTCCTATGCTGATCCGGTTCGGGTTGGACGATTCTTCCTCGCTGTTCAGCACCATCGAAATCACCGGAGCCGCGTGGATGCTCCACTTGCGATTGATCGCGAGCGGCACCAGCTCGGGGATATTGTCCGGGGTGAGGTTAAACTTGAAGCCGTACACGCTCCGGCTTCGCAGCACCGGCGTTACGTTAGTCACAGCGGAATAGCTCGCCGGGTCGATTGTGGGCAGCGCCATGTCGCGCCGGTTCTGGAACATGAATTCCGCGTAGAACGTGTTCTGTGCGGGGGTCGCCGGCGCATTGGCGGTGAACTTGGTGACTGGCCGGTCCCCTCGGCTAAGGCTCTCCATTGCCCCGGCGACACGCACCGCTGCAACCTGTACGGAACGCTGCATGCCCCCGCGCGCACCTTGCCCAGACACCTGATCCGGCATCCATTGCACCGAAATCGGAGAGGCCGAAGGTTGATACGTGGCCCGGCAAAAGTGCAAGACAAGCGAACCTTGTTCGAGTTTGACCTGGGAAACCGAGAAGTGCAGTTTAGCCGACTTGCATTCCTTGTCCTCCGGCTTGGAAGACTCCTTAACCCGTGCCCGCAGGTTAATCAATTCCGTTACGCAGGATTCTCCCTGCGTCACGCACCAGGTCGTGGGATCCGTAAACTCCTCGCGCACGATCTCAGGTGGAAGGTAGACAACACGGAACCCCAGCCTCAGGTTTTCAAAGTCCGTCAGCTTCGGCGATTCCTGAAGCGTCGGCTTGGTCGGAATCTGGAGGGCGACAGATCCCGGCGCCGGCGCCTCGTCCACAAGAACGGACGGAATCTGCAGCACTGGCGACAACTCGTCGTTCACCGCCTCCATCACACATTGGCGGGCGCTGGCATCCAAACGAGCCTCAAACCCCTTTCCCGTAAGGCCTAGCTCTGCCTCGCCGCACTTGCCGCCTCCGGCCGCGCGTAGCACGATGCCCCGTGCGCCCAGTTGCGGGTGAATGGTCGAACCCCCGTCCCGGTCTCCGATGACGAGGACGTCGCTGCTTCCGTCCGAAGAGCGGAGCCGCTGCATAACGCCGATGTCAAGCGCGGCAACTGGCAG
>CALFYN010000901.1 GCA_937952345.1 uncultured Acidobacteriota bacterium | reverse complement strand
TTCGCTGCCGGGACGGAGGTCATCGGGGCGCGTGCCGCTCATGATGGTGCCGCGCGCGCCGAATCCGACGCCGACGACGCCGGGTCCGAGAATGGCGAGTTGGACGAAGTTGCGTCCGTTGAGCGGGAGGTCTTCGATGGCCTTGCGCTCGACGACCTGGCCGATGGCGGAGGAGTCCTGATCGATGAGGGGGGTGGATTCGACGACGTTGACGGTTTCGGAGACGGCTCCGACTTCGAGGTTGAAGTCGGCGCGGGCGGTCTGGTTGACTTCGAGGCGCACGTTTTCACGTTTTACCTGGCGAAATCCGGATTTACTGACCGTAATTGTGTAATTATCGGGGGTCAAAAAGGGGAACGTGTAGATGCCGGATTCGTTGGTCTCGACCTTGCGCTCGGCGCCGGTGTTGACGTTTGCGACCGTCACTTCGGCGCCGGTGACGGCGGCGCCTGACTTATCTGTCACGATGCCGGTGAGTTGGGAGCCGGCCTGTCCGAACAGCAGTGCCGCAGTGGTTGCGAGCACAGCTAGGGTTTGCAGCAGATTCTTACTTGGAAACATAGCGAGAACGAAAAAGAATGTGCTGTCAGTATATCAGCGGCCGCTAGGATGGTGGTGTGAGCAGGCGGAAGCGGCCGAAAGCCAGGCGGCGTCCGGGTGCGGTGTCCGTCCAAAACACGGGTCCGCTTTGGTGCATCCCGGGCACGGATTCCAATTCGTCTCGCGCGGCGGTATCGTGGGGAGACACCACCCAGACCGTACGCGGTAGCGGGGCCAGAACAATCTCGCTGCCCTGCATGCGCGCCGTCCGTGTCTGTCCCCGCTCGAAGATGATTGCGGGAACGGTTTCTGTCGCAGCGCCGCTGTCTTCTCGCAACAGCACAACGGTATTTTCGGGAAAGTAGTAGCTGAGGTGCCGGTGGGTTACGAAACACCGGTAACAGACGATATTCAGCGGTCCTGATGCGGAGAGCTTGCGGATGGCGTCGATGGTTTCGCGCGTGGCGTGGTCGACGTATTCGACGGCGCGAAAGCCCATTGCTCCGGGCAAGCCGGACATCGGGAGAAAGAAGAGCATGGCGTTGATGGCGAGGGCGAAGCCGTTGGCGAGGAGCCACCCTGTGCGCGTCAACTGGTGCGAGATCTCAGCCAACACGGCGCCGCCCAAGAGGCAGAGGGCGGACACGGTTACCAGTGTGTGGTCCGGATCCCCGACGTGGATGACCGCGTGAAAGAGGAACGCCGGGGCCAGCCAAAGCGCCAGGATGGCGCTGCGCAGGCCTGGACGAGGGAATCGCCGCAACAGGCCGGCCGCCCAGGCCCAGCTCAACACACCCAGCCCATTCCAGATCAATGCGGCCTGGAGCATGTTTGCGGCTTGTGGGAGGCTTGCTCCAAAGGCGAGGGAACCAGCGGAAAACTCGCGGCTCGCATACTCGCCGAGCAGGCGGAGGTATGGCTTCCAGCCGCCGCTTGCATCCACGGTCGCGAGCATCCAAGGTGTTGTAGTGGCCAGCAGTGCCAGTGCCCCAGCGAACAGTTGCCTCACGCCCAACCCCAGACGCCAGCCCGTTACGGCGAGCAAGGGACTGAGGAAAAGCGCCATTCCGGGGCGAAACCCCGCAGTGCATCCCAGCAACCCGCAGGCCGTGAGAAACGTGCGAGCGCCGTCCGTGCCCGTCAACGCCCGCCAGCATGCGAGCGTCACAGCGGCCGCCCCCACGGCCAGCCATAGCCGCACCTGATTGGAGAGCCCGGCGAACCAGAACGCGGGATTCAGCAGCAAGAGCATCGCCGCGGAGAAGCCCGCCTTGGGGGAGAACATGGCCTCGCCCAATAGCCACAGTAAGGCCAGGGCGAGCGTGGCCGTGAGGATGCCCGCGGCGATCATCACATGCTCCGGCTTCGGGATGAGCTTGTGCAACCCGCGGATGAAGAGAACGTACAGCGGATACCCGGGTGGCTGAGGCTGGTGCAGAGCGGGGCTAAACTGATCGAGCGCCAGAGCGAAGTTGACGCTGTCAAAGTAGTACAGGTATTTCGGGGCTAGCGGAATGCGGGTGAGGCAAACCGCCGCAAACAGAAGAACACAGTATGCGGCGCGGCGGCGGACGCCGGCGGTCAGGAGCGAAAAGTAGTCAGTGGTCAACCCAGTCCCGTTCCCACCCCTGGGGCATAAATTCGGATAATAATATCCGATAATAAGTGTCCGTGTCTAGAGGAGGAATGGAGGCGGGCCGCCGTGGCGGTCCTAACTACTGTTGCTGTTGCTGCTGCTGGCCGGCGGCGGGAGCGTCGGCGGGGGCGCCACCCTGATTGGCCGCGAATTTCTCCATTTGGGCAATCTGGTCCTGGACCGTCTTGGTTTCCTGGCTTTCGGGAGGGAGGGTGGCCAGATAGCTCTTCATGTGGGGCATGGCGCCGGTGACGTCGTTCTTCTGCGCGAGGAGGATGCCGAGGAGGTGGTGCAGTTTGGGGATCTTCTTGCCGGCTTCGCCCTTGACGCCTTCGCGTGCGCTCTTCTCGGCTTCGTCGAAATTCTTGAGGTTGTAGTTGGCGACGGCGTTGTAGAAGTAGGCAACGGGGAAATCGTAGGGATTGAGGCGGAGGGCTTTGCTGCTGAGATCGGCCGTTTCCTGCCACTTATTCTGCTTCGCGAACAACAGGGACATGGCTACGTATGGTTTCACCAGTTTGGAATCGGCGCCGATGGCTTGCTGGTAGGCATTCATGGCGTCCTCGGGATGGTTCTGGGCTTCATGAACCATGCCGAGGTCGGACCAGGCGTTGGCGAACTTGGGGTAGATCTGGACGGCTTTCTCGAGTTCCTTCTGGGCGTCGGCGAGCTTTTTCTTTTTGATGTGGTCGCGGGACTTGTCGTAGGCTTTCTTGGCATCCTTGGGGGCCATGGCGGAAGTGGCGCTGAAGGTGAGGCCTTCGACGTTGGCGAGGCGCTTGAGGATGATGGTGCCGACATCGGGATTGTCCATGAAGCGGCGTCCGCTGAGGTTCACGACTTCGGAACGGTAGCCGGGGAGGGAGGCGCGCAATTCGCAACCCATGAGGTCGCGTTCGCTGATGCCGCGGCTGTTGCCGCCGAAGCCGCCGAATCCACCGGAGCGCTGGGAACTGCTGGGGTC
>CALFYN010000900.1 GCA_937952345.1 uncultured Acidobacteriota bacterium | reverse complement strand
CGCAAGCAGGATATGCCGCAGCCGCACGGCGAACTCCGCCCGCCCCGGCACCACGGGGAAGTATGTGAACTCCCCGCGCGTGAGGTTGTTCGGATCGAAGAAATCAGGGCCTGGGAGCATACCGCAGAGCCTCTTCGCCCAGCGTCTCCACCAACGCCGTGTGCAGCGCCTGGCGATAGCTGATCTCGTCCTTCGCCATCTTCTGCAGCTTCGTCGCATAGCGCGCGATGTTGATCCCATCGCGCACCGTGTAGCGTTCCTCGGCCGAATGCGCCGTCTGCAGGAAGTCCGTCACATACTCCAGAATCCGTTCCTCGCCGAAGGGCAGATTCTCTTTCAAAATCGCCATCTCCTCATCGCGTTCCGGAAAATCAATCAGAATCTGCGGCTGCAATCGCGAGTGAATATACTCGGGCAAATCGAACGTCGAAGCATCATCGTTCATCGTCGCCACCAGCCGGAAGCTCGCATGCGCCTTGATCTTCACCCCGGCGACAATCGACTCCACATAGCGCCGGTTGTCGAGCAGCGGCGCAAGGCTCGCCCAGCTCTTCTCGCTCATACGGTTGCCTTCATCCAGGATCGCAATCCCGCCGCGCAGCATGGCGCTCACCAGCGGCGACGCCACATAGCGCAGCTTGCCCGCTTCTTCAATCACGGGAGTAATGATCAGATCCTCGGGCCGCGTATCCACCGTGGCCTGCATGATGTAGATCTCCTGCCCCAGCCGCTTCGCCGCCGAATAAGCGAGCGTCGTCTTCCCCACGCCCGGCTTGCCGATCAGCCGCGGATTCATCGGCAAATCGCGCTCATCCACCACCAGCCACGCCGCCAGCAACTGCCGCATCACATCCTGCTGCCCCACCCATTCCACGGGCAACTCATCGGGATGCGCCAGGTGAACCGGCACGCCTTCCACAGAAACAATCATGACGCTATTCTGACACGCTACGCGCCATCTCACATATGATGAAAACCTGATGCGACGCCGCGATTTCTTCCTTAGCCTGGCCGCGCCCGCCCTCGCCCAGCCGCGCACCCAGCCCAACATCATCATGATCTACGCCGACGATCTCGGCTCCGGCGATCTCGGCTGCTACGGCAACCCTACCATCCGCACGCCGCACCTCGACCGCATGGCCGCCGACGGCATGCGCTTCACGCAGTTCTATTCCGCCGCCCCCCTGTGTTCGCCCAGCCGCGCCGCGCTCATGACCGGACGCTATCCCGTGCGCAGCGGCATCAACTTCGTCTTGTTCCCGGACTCCAAAGGCGGACTCCCCGCCACCGAACTGACCATGGCCGAAATGCTCCGCCAGCGCGGTTACGCAACGCAAATCGTCGGCAAGTGGCACCTCGGCCATCTGCCGCAATTCCTGCCCACGCGCCACGGCTTCGATCATTACTTCGGCATCCCGTTCTCGAACGACATGAGCCTCGCCACCAACGTCGTCTACGACGAAATCAACAAGCAATTCCACCGCACACGCCCCTCCACCACTCTCGAACGCTACAAGACACTCCCCGGCATCCCGCTCATGCGCGATGAGAATGTCATCGAATCCGAGCCCGATCAAACGCAGCTCACGCCGCGCTACACCGCCGAAGCCGCCAACTTTATCCGCAAATCCGCCGCCGCGAAGAAGCCGTTCTTCCTCTACTTCGCGCATACGTTCCCGCACGTGCCGCTCTTCGCCAGCGCGCGCTTCCGAGGCAAGAGCAAACGCGGGCTCTACGGCGATGCCGTAGAGGAGCTCGATTGGTCCGTCGGCGAAGTGCTCAGCCTGCTTGCCGAACTGAAGATCGAAGAGAACACCCTGGTGCTGTTCAGCTCCGACAACGGCGGCGCTGTGGGCCTCGGCGAGCACGGCGGCTCGAACGGAGCCCTCAGGGAAGGGAAGGCCACCACCTGGGAAGGCGGCATGCGCGAGCCCTTCCTCGCCAAATGGAAAGGCCGCATCAAACCGGGCCAGGTCTCCACCGCGGTAGCCTCCACGCTCGACGTCTTCCCCACGCTCGCTCATCTCACCGGCGGCCTGCCGAAGGAGAACCCCAAGCTCGATGGCGCCGATCTCGCCCCGCTGCTTTGGGGCGACGGCACACGCCCCCAGCGCGACTTCTTCTATTACAATGCCGGCCGCCTCCGAGCCATCCGCCGCGGCCCCTGGAAGCTGCATCAGAACGGCCAGAACTGGGAACTCTACAACGTCGAAACCGACATCGCCGAGCGCTTCAACGTCGCCGCCGCCCACGCCGATCTCGTCACCCAACTCAAGGAAGCCATCGCCGCGCAGGAAGCCGGCTTCACCCCCGCCGAAACCCAACGCTAACGCCGTCTTTGTGGCGCACGCTCCCTGCTTGCGCCGATATCACGGCTCCGCAATCGTAATCGTCACGCCGCTCTGGCTACTCTTCCCCCCAATCACCACCACCAGCGGTTGATCCCCCACTGCGACACCCGCCGGAATCCGAAACTGGATCTGCACAAACCCGGCAGCGCGCCCCGCCACTCCGCCCGCGAAGAAGATCTCCTCCACCTCCGTCTCACCAATAAATATGGACACCGGCTGCGCCAGCGGCGGCCACGCATCCGTCGCCACCTCGCCATCGTTCGACGCCGGTTCCGTCACGCCGCCGCCCGTGCCCGTCAGCGTCACGATCGCTTCCGCCGCACCCTCGCCAAGAGCCTTGCCCTCCACATCCAGCAGCGCCGCCGGCCCACGCCCTGTACCATCCGCCGTCACGATCCCCGGTTGCGCCGGCGCCACCGGAATCTCCACCGCAACCGAACTCACACCCTGATGCTCCACCACCACCTTTGTGCTCTCCTTGCCCGCCAATGCAAACGGTGCAATCGCCACCACGCGCGCAGCCGACACCGAAAGCAACGGCGCGGCAGTGCCATCAAACAGCACCCGCACATTCCCCAAACTCGTCTGCGGCGCCGCCCCTTCGGCCACATTCAATGCCGCCTCCGGACCCAACTGCGACCCCGTAATCACCAGCCATTCCCCCGGCGCCGTCTCGCCGCTCGCGAAACTCGCCGCATTGGCCACATTGGCAATCGAGGGCGACGGCAGCACAACCGGCGGATCCCCCCCTCGCGCCAGGAACGAATCGCCTAACGGCAGCAATGTATTC